>JANYBE010000258.1 GCA_025360945.1 Rhizobacter sp.
CGCCGAACGTGGGTTCGAGCGCGGCAATGTGGTCGATCAGCTTGTCCAGATCGTTCTCCGCGATCTCGATGTCGAACACGTCGATGCCGGCGAACTTCTTGAACAGCACGCCCTTGCCTTCCATCACCGGCTTGGCAGCCAGCGGCCCGATGTCGCCCAACCCGAGCACGGCTGTGCCGTTGGTAATGACGGCCACCAGGTTGCCGCGCGCGGTGTAGCGGAACGCGTTGGCCGGATCGGCAACGATCTCCTCGCAAGCCGAGGCCACGCCGGGCGAGTAGGCCAGCGCGAGGTCGTGCTGGTTCAGCATCTGCTTGGTCGCGTGGATCGCTACCTTGCCAGGGGTCGGGAACTCGTGGTATTCGAGCGCGGCACGGCGAAGTTCGGCGGCCTTCTGGTCAGCGGTGGTTGACATGGGCAGGTCTCGGCGGTTGTTGCAAAGGCCCGCGCGGGCGCGGGTCGGACATTGTAGAAGTGCGCTCGGGCACTGCGCGTGCCGCCGATAATGCCGATGCCGCATCGCCGCAGGTTCGCGCCGCATGCGCACTTTCACGCAGATGCACCCATGTCACTCGGCGAATTCGACCTGATCGCGAAGTACTTTACCCGCACCGTGAAGCGCGCGGCGCTTGGCGTCGGCGACGATTGCGCGCTCTTCGCTGCCGCACCCGGAATGCAGCTCGCGGTCTCCAGCGACATGCTCGTCGAAGGCCGCCACTTCCTGCCGACGGTGCCGGCGCAGCGCCTGGGCCACAAGGCGCTGGCGGTCAACCTCAGCGATCTGGCGGCGTGCGGCGCGCGCCCGGTGGCGTTCACGCTCGCGCTGGCCCTACCGCGCGTCGACGAGACGCTGCTAGCAGGCTTCGCGCGCGGCCTGCTCGCACTGGCCGATGCGCATGAATGCGAGCTGATCGGCGGCGACACGACGCTGGGCCCGTTTAACATTTGCATCACGGTGTTCGGCGAGGTACCGCACGGGCAGGCATTGCTGCGCTCCGGGGCGCAGGCGGGCGATGACCTCTACGTGAGCGGCACGCTCGGTGACGCACGGCTCGCGCTCGAGGCGTTTCGAGGGCACATCGTGCTCGACGGCGCGGCGTTCGAGAGCACGCGTCGGGCGATGGAGCAACCGCAGCCGCGGGTCGCACTGGGCATCGCGCTGCGTGGCGTCGCGACAAGCGCGATCGACGTGTCCGATGGCCTGCTCGGTGACCTCGAGCATGTTCTGCGGCGCTCGAATGTCGGCGCCGAAGTCCGGGTCGACGCATTGCCGCGCAGCGCGGCGTTGCGGGGGGTGTCGCTCGCGTGGCAGCGCGAATGCACACTGGCCGGTGGCGATGACTACGAGCTCGTGTTCACGGCGCCGCCAGGGCGTGCCGCGCAGGTGATTGAGGCGGCCCGCAGTGCGCACGTCGAAGTCACGCGCATTGGTAGCGTCAGCGCCGCCCTTGGGCTGCATTTGCTGGATTGCGACGGCCAGGCACTCGCGAACAGTTTCGGGTCGTTCGACCACTTCAAGACGTGACGCAGCCACTCAACCCCCCTGTCGCCCTCGCGGCGCGCAAGCCGAACTTGCGCTTCCTGCTGTCGCATCCAGCGCATGCAATCGCGCTCGGCCTGGGCAGCGGGCTGTCGCCCAAGGCTCCAGGCACGGTCGGCACGCTGTGGGCCTGGGTGACGTTTGTACTGTTGCAGCCGCACCTGAACGATGTGCAATTGGGATGGCTGCTCTTGGGCAGCACGCTGGTCGGCTGGTGGGCCTGCACCGTCAGCGCGCGGCATCTGGCGCTGGCCGACCCGGGCGCGATCGTGTGGGACGAGATCGTCGCGTTCTGGCTGATCCTGTGGCTGGTTTCGCCCACGTCTCTGTGGGCGCAGTTTTGCGCGTTCGTGCTGTTCCGCTTCTTCGACGCCGCCAAGCCCGGGCCGGTGGCCTGGGCCGACCAGCTGTTCAAGGTCAGGCGTGGCGTGCCCATCGGTTGGGCGCAGGGCTTTGGCATCCTGTTCGACGACTTCGTCGCGGCGCTGTGCGCGCTGCTCGTGATCGCGCTGTGGCGATGGCTGTGACGCCGTTCGAGCCGGTGGTGGTCGCGCTCGCAGCTGCACTGCGCGCACGCGGCTGGAAGATCGCGACTGCCGAGTCCTGCACCGGCGGGCTGATCGCTGCCGCATGCACCGCGGTTGCGGGTTCCAGCGACTGGTTCGAACGCGGTTTCGTGACCTACTCGAACGAGGCGAAGGTCGAACTGCTCGGCGTCGCGCAGACGCTGATCCAGGCGCACGGCGCGGTCAGTGCCGAAGTCGCGCGCGCGATGGCCGAAGGCGCGCTGCGCTACTCGCATGCCCAACTCGCGGTCGCCGTCACCGGCATCGCGGGGCCGGGCGGAGCGACGCCGGGCAAGCCGGTCGGCACGGTCTGGCTGGCGCTGGCGCGAGCCGGTTCCGCAGCACAGGTGGAACTCCTTACACTCGCCGGCGACCGCGCCGCGATTCGCGAACACACCGTGCTGCATGCGTTGAAGCGTCTGCTCGAGAACGCATGACGATCCTCATTGCCGCAGCCTTCGACGACGACGAGTGGCGCAGCTGGTGGCCGCGGCTCGAGGCCGCGCTGCCTGGCGAGCGGCTCGTGCGCGACCGCAGCAAGTGCGACGCCGCGGATATCGATATTGCGCTTGTCGCTAACCCGCCGGCGGGCGCGGTGCAAGGCCTGCCTTCGTTGCGGCTGATCCAGTCGCTGTGGGCCGGCGTCGACAAGCTGCTCGCAGACGCCAGCGTGCCGGCGCAGGTGGCGCTCGCGCGCATGGTCGATCCATTGATGAACGCGACGATGGCCGAGACCGCGCTGTGGGCCGTGCTCGGTTTGCAACGCGGCTTTTTCGACTATGCAGTGCAGCAGCGCACGGGCGAGTGGAAGCAGCACGCGTTGCGACGTGCCGAAGACATCGAAGTGGCCGTGCTCGGCCTCGGCCAAATGGGCCGCTGCGCGGTGGACGTGCTCACGCGGCAGGGCTACCGCGTCGTCGGTTGGAGCACGCGCGAGGGCGCGGCGGAACTGCCGCGGGTTCTGGCCGGCGCCGACATCGTCGTCAACCTGCTGCCGCTCACACCGGCAACGCGCGGTCTCTTCAACGCGGACACGCTCGCACGAATGGCGCCCGGCGCCAGCCTCGTGAACCTCGCGCGCGGCGCGCATGTGGTCGATGCAGACCTGCTGGCCGCATTGGCCAGCAACCACATCTCGCGCGCCGTGCTCGACGTGTTCAACACCGAGCCCTTGCCGCCCGAGCATGCGTTCTGGTCGCATCCTCGCGTCACGGTGCTGCCGCACGTTGCCGCGCCGACGGACCCGCGCAGCGCCGCGCTGATCGTCGCGGCCAACGTGCGTGCATTGCGCGACGGGCAGCCGCTCGCGCATCTGGTCGATCGCGCGCGAGGTTATTGATCGTTGGCGTCAGGCCGTCAGCGCGAGCCGCACGACAACACCTGGCGGTCGGCGCGGCGCGCCCGAGCCGACGTACTGGCACACCATCAACACCAGCCGTTTCAGGCCGTCCCACGGGTCGTGCGGCCAGTCGGGATGCTTCAACCCTTTGACGAGACCGTCGCACACCTGCGCGGCTTCTACCAGGTGCGCGACGGTGTGGTCGCTCAGCAGCGGCACGACGCGCTCGAACAGCCGCTCCTTTGCGCCCCACACGCGCGCCTCGCGCAGCGCCATCGGCAGCGGCTTGCCCGAGGCGACGGCGTCCTTCACGCGCTTGAGGCCGCGGATGTCTTCGGTCAGTGTCCAGTGCACCAGCACCGCGGCCTCGCCCTCGGCCTGCAGGCCTTCGAGCATACGCAGCGCGCGCGCGACCTGGCCGGCGAGCACCGCTTCGCCGAGCTTGAAGACGTCGTAGCGCGCGACGTTCAGCACCGCCGACTCGATCTGTTCAAAGCCGAGTTCACCTGCTGGATAGAGCAGGCCAAGCTTCTGGATCTCCTGATGCGCGGCGAGCAGGTTGCCCTCGATGCGGTCGGCGAAGAACCCGAGCGTGCGTTGCCCCTCCTCGCCGCCGGCAACGCGCTGGCCTTGTGCCGCGAGGCGCTGCGCGATCCACTGCGGCAGCGCCTTGCGATCGATCGGGTCGACGCGCACCGTCACCCCCGCAGCGTCGAGCGCGCCGAACCAGGCGCTATTTTGTTGCGTGCGATCGAGCTTGGGCAACTGGACCAGCGTGACGACGTCGTCGCTGGGGTGTTCGCAGTAGCGTTGAAGCGCCTCGGAGCCGTCCTTGCCCGGCTTGCCCGACGGGATGCGGATCTCGATCAGCTGCCGGTCGCTAAACAGGCTCATCGCCAGCGCCGCGCCGAGCAGGCCGCTCCAGTCGAAGTGCTGGCCGCTGACGGTGTGTACCTGGCGCTCGCCATAGCCCGCGGCGCGTGCCGCGGCACGGATCGCATCGCCGGCCTCTTGCGCCAGCAGCGGCTCGTCGCCCCACACGGCGTACATCGAGCGCAAGCCCTTGGCCAGGTGCGCGGCGAGTTGGTCGGATTTGAGCTGCATGATCAGAAGGTCTGGGTCGACGCGAGCCGGCGCATCACCTGCGCGACGATGTCGCTCTGCATCGTGCGGTACAGGAAGGCCTCTTCCTGCTCCTTGCCCAGTGCCGCGCTCTCGGTGTAGCTCATGTCGCGGTTCTGCAGGAGCTCGGTCTTTGGGATCAGCTCGCGGCCCGACACGCTCTTGAGGCGGAACGTGAAGCGCTCGCGCAGCTGGAACTCCGTCACCCGGCCGACCGCGCTGCTCGCGACGACGACCTTCTCGCGTGCATCGTCGATCGCTTCGAGCACGACCTGCGCCTGCGCGAGGCCTTCGACGACAAGCGTGGTCGTGCTCGCGTTGATGCTCGTGCGCAGCTCGGTGAGCAGCGGCGAGCGCGGTCTGAAGCCCGTGAGCTGGATCGTGCGAAAGCGCAGCTCAGGTGCGCGTCGCAGTTCAAAGCCGCAGCTCGCGAGCACACTCGTCGCCAGCAAGAAAGTGCGACGCGTCGTGAGCATCCAGCGCTCAGACAACGATGTTGACAAGGCGGCCTGGCACCACGATCACCTTCTTCGGCCGCTTGCCTTCGGAGAACTTGATGAAGTCCGGGCTCTTCAGCGCCGCCGCCTCGATCGTGTGCCTGCCCGCATCAGCCGCGACGCGGATGCTGCCGCGCAGCTTGCCATTGACCTGCAGCATCAGCTCGATCTCGCTTCGCACCAGCGCGGCGTCGACGACCTCCGGCCACGGCGTGTCGAGCAGGTCGCCGTGCGCCGCGGCAAAACCGAGCTCGTGCCACAACGCCCAAGTCGTGTGCGGGCAGGCCGGGTAGAGCACGCGCAGCAGGATGGCGTAGCCCTCGCGCACGACCGCGGGCGCGTTGCCCTTGAAGCCCTCGAGCGCGTTCAGCAGCTTCATCGCACCGGAGATCACGGTGTTGTATTGCATGCGCTCGTAGTCGTAGCTGACCTGGCGCAGCACGGTGTAGACCTCGAAGCGCAAGGTCTTGGCGTCGTCGCCCACCGTGGCCGAGTCAATTTGTGCGGGCTCAAAAAATTCGGCGTGCTTCGCGCCGAAGTTCCAGACCCGGCGCAGGAAGCGGCTCGCGCCTTCGACACCGGCGTCGTTCCACTCCAGCGTCTGCTCCGGCGGCGAGGCGAACATCACGAACAGGCGCGCGGTGTCGGCGCCGTATTTGGCGATCAGCTCCTGCGGATCGACGCCGTTGTTCTTGGACTTGGACATCGTCGTCCAGCCCTCGTAGTGCACCGGCGCGCCGTCGGCCTTGGCGGTGGCCGAGATCACGTGCGCGTGTTCGTCGCGGACGATGTTCAGATCGTCGGCCCAGTAGTAATGCTTGCCTTCGTCGTTGCGCACGAAGGCCTCGTTCAGCACCATGCCCTGCGTCAGCAGCTTCGTGAACGGCTCGTCGACGTGGACGAGCTTCAGGTCGCGCATCACCTTGGTCCAAAAACGTGCGTACAGCAGGTGCAGGATCGCGTGTTCGATGCCGCCGATGTACTGGTCCATCGGCATCCAGTACTTGGCCCCGACGCCGACCATCGCGTCGGCATTGTGCGGATCGCAGTAGCGCATGAAGTACCACGCGCTGTCCACGAAGGTGTCCATCGTGTCGGTCTCGCGCTTGCTCGGCTCGCCGCAGGTCGGGCAGGGCACGTTGAGGAACGCGGCATGCTTGTTCAATGGGTTGCCCGAGCCGTCGGGGATCAGGTCTTCGGGCAGCACGACCGGCAGGTCTTTCTCGGGCACCGGCACCACGCCGCACTTGGCGCAATGGATGATCGGGATCGGCGTGCCCCAGTAGCGCTGGCGGCTGACGCCCCAGTCGCGCAGCCGCCAGGTCGTCTTCTTGCCGCCCAGTCCCTTGTGCTGCAGCGCAGCGGCGATTGCGTCGATCGCGACCTGAAACGGCATACCGCTGTACATGTCGGAGTTGATCGTCACCGAACGCGCGCCGCTCAGATCCTTGACGGCGTACCAGTCCTGCCAGTGGTCGTACGTGAAGTGCGGCTCGTCGTCGAAATGCACGACCTGTAGGATGTCGAGGCCGTACTTCTTCGCGAACGCGAAGTCGCGCTCGTCGTGGCCCGGCACGCCCATCACGGCACCTTCGCCGTAGCTCATCAGCACGTAGTTGCCGACCCAGACCTGAATCGGTTCGTGCGTCAGCGGGTGATCGACGACCAGGCCGGTGGCGATGCCTTTCTTCTCCTGCGTCGCGAGCTCGGCCTCGGTCGTGCCGCCGGCCTTGCAGTCGGCAATGAACGCGGCGATGGCCGGGTTCTTCGCGGCCGCGTGCGTCGCCAGCGGATGCTCGGGCGCTACGGCGCAGAAGGTCACGCCCATGATCGTGTCGGCGCGGGTCGTGAAGACCCACAGCTTGCCATCGTTGATCAGGTGGCCGTCGGCGCCGGCGATCCTGTGCGGGAACGCGAAGCGCACGCCCTCGCTCTTGCCGATCCAGTTCTCCTGCATCAGCTTGACGCGCTCGGGCCAGCCGGGCAGGTGGTGCTGGACCTGATCGAGCAGCTCGTCGCTGTAGCGCGTGATGTTCAGGTAGTAGCCCGGAATCTCGCGCTTCTCGATCGGCGCGCCGCTGCGCCAGCCGTGGCCGTCGATGACCTGCTCGTTTGCGAGCACGGTCTGGTCGACCGGGTCCCAGTTGACGACCTGGGTGCGGCGCTCGGCGATGCCGGCCTCGAGCATCTTGAGGAACAGCCACTGGTTCCATTTGTAGTACGCGGGCGAGCAGGTCGTGACCTCGCGGCTCCAGTCGATGGCCAAGCCCATCGCCTGCATCTGCTGCTTCATGTAGGCGATGTTGTCGTAGGTCCACTTCGCCGGCGGCACGCCGTTCTTCATCGCCGCGTTCTCAGCCGGCAGGCCGAAGGCGTCCCAGCCCATCGGCATCAGCACGTTCATGCCCTTCATGCGCAGCTGGCGCGCGAGCATGTCGTTGATCGTGTAGTTGCGCACGTGGCCCATGTGCAGCTTGCCGCTGGGATAGGGCAGCATCGAGCAGGCGTAGAACTTCGGGCGGCTCGGATCTTCGACGACGCGGTAGACGTCGGCCGCGCGCCACGCGGTCTGCGCGGATCGCTCGATCTCGTCGGGTTTGAAGTCGGGGTTCATGGGCTTGCGCGCGGGCGCGGACATCGGTTGCGTCGATTATAGGAAGTGGGGTGCCGTTCGGCCCCCCGATCCTGCAACTCGTCGCGCGGGCGTGGTGTCTGTGCGCAAGCTCGCGCGATGATGCGTCCCTCATCAAATCCCACAAGGAGTCTTCATGCCCATGCCTCGCGCAACCCTTGCGATGGCCGCCGCCCTCGCCGTCAGCGCCGCGGCGCTGACGACAGCTCACGCTGGCGAGCCAGCGCCGGTCTACCCGCTCAAGGACTTCTTCCGCAGTTCGCCAAAGGCGTTCTTCCGGCTCGCCGACGACGGCAAGACACTGAGCTTCATGCAGCCCACCGGGGACGCCCGGCGTCGCAACATCTTCGTGCAAGGACTCGTTGAAGGCCAGCCTCAGGGCGAGCCGCGCCTGCTGACCAACGAGACGGCGCGCGACATCGGCAACTACTTCTGGAAAGGCACTCGCACGATGCTGTACCAGAAAGATTTCGGGGGCGACGAGAACTTTCACGTCGTCGCGGTCGATGCGGTCACCGGCGAGGTCACCGACCTGACGCCCTACCCCGGGGCTCGCGCGAACGTCGTCGACGACCTGCCCGACGACCCCGAGCACGTCATCATCAGCCACAACAAGCGCGACGCCAAGGTCTTCGACCTGTTTCGCGTCAACGTGCACACGGGGGAATCGACGCTGATCGCCGAGAACCCCGGCGACGTCGTCGGCTGGCAGACCGATCACATGGGCAATGTGCGCATCGCCGCAGCGAACGAGGGCGTCAACTCCATGCTGAAGTACCGCGAAGCTGCGACCGGCGCGTTCCGGACCATCATCACCACCGACTACAAGACCGACGTAACGCCGCTGTTCTTCACTTTCGACGACAAACGGTTCTACGCGCTGTCGAACCGCGGGCGCGACAAGAAGGCGCTGGTGATCATCGACCCGGCCAAGCCCGATGCCGAGGAACTGGTCTATGCGCACCCCGAAGTCGACCTGTCGAACGCCGGCTATTCGCGCCTGCGCAAGGTGTTGACGCAGGCCGACTACACGACGGCCAGAAGCGAGCATAAGTTCTTCGACGCCGCGACCGAGACGCTCTACCACCGCATCCAGGCCAAGCTGCCGGGCTACGAGATCACACTGCAGAGCCAGACGCGGAACGAGGACCGCTTCATCGTCGCCGCCGCTAATGACCACACACCCGGCACGCGCTATGTGTACGACGCAAAGAGCGACCGCCTCGCGCGCTTGGCCGGCATCAACCCGTGGATCCCCGAGTCCGGCGCGGCGAGCATGAAGCCGGTGAGCTACACCAGCCGCGACGACCTCACGATCAACGGCTACCTGACCTTGCCGGCGGGCCGCGCGCCCAAGGGACTGGCCTGCATCGTCAACCCGCACGGCGGCCCGTGGGCGCGTGATGTGTGGGGTTACAACCCCGAGGTGCAGTTCCTCGCCAACCGCGGCTACTGCGTGTTACAGATGAACTTCCGCGGCAGCACCGGCTACGGCCGGCAGTTCTGGGAGGCGAGCTTCGGCCAGTGGGGTCTGAAGATGCAGGACGACGTGAGCGACGGCGCCCAGTGGCTGATCAAGCAAGGCATTGCCGACCCGAAGCGCATCGGCATCTATGGCGGCAGCTACGGCGGCTACGCGACGCTCGCCGGGGTGACCTTCACGCCCGAGCTGTACGCTGCGGCCGTCGACTACGTCGGCGTGAGCAACCTGTTCACCTTCATGACGACCATCCCGCCGTACTGGACGCTCGAACTCGACAAGATGTACGCGATGGTTGGTCACCCCGAGCGCGACAAGGCGCGGCTGGCCGCGACCTCGCCCGCGCTGCACGTCGATCGCATCAAGACGCCGCTGTTCATCGCCCAGGGCGCGCGCGACCCGCGCGTCAACAAGGCCGAGAGCGACCAGGTCGTCAAGGCGCTGGGCGAGCGTGGCGTGCAGGTCGAGTACCTGGTGAAGGACAACGAGGGCCACGGCTTCCACAACGAAGAGAACCTGTTCGAGTTCTACGCCGCGATGGAGAAGTTCTTCGGTAAGTACCTGAAGCCCTGAACCGGTGCCCTCTGCGCAGGGCACGGCGAGGTGCATCCGGCGAGGTGCATGGGCGGCTCCGAGCGACGACCGTCTGCAACGAGGCCGTCGAACCCGCACCGCAAGTGGCAAGCGAGAAGTACCACCGCGTGCGCGGCAGGGACGGCAACACCCTGCGCTGCCGCAGCGGCCGCGTCGTGCCCGCACCTGCGTGGTTCACCGCGCGGCTGCCAGGCATCCCGCTCGATGGCGAGCCATGATGGGGCGTGGCCACTTCGACGATTGTTCAGGCGGCGAACGCCAGGATCGGCAGTAATTCGTCTTCATCGTCTTCGACCCCTGGAATCACGTCGATGATCTCGAACAGCGGCGTGGCGAAGAACGGTTGAGCGTGCAGCGCATCGACTGCCGCTTCGTACTGCCACACGTCGGCGCCACAGGTCAGTTCCCAGACGATCACGTGGCTGCAGCGGCCATGGAATGCGCCGGCATTGAAGCGGCTCATGCGCAGCTCCGGATAGCCGTTGAAGACGGTCATAAGGGCCTGGTCGAACACGGCGCGCTGGGCATCGGTGTCGAGCGCACGCCAGTGGGTAGAGGCCTTGAGCAGCATGAAAAAAGTACGCTGGGACATGTGACTGCCATGGATGCTTGACGGCGTGCGCCGCGATGGCCACACTATGCGAGCTTTTACTCGCATTGACTACTCGCATTTCAGAGTTCACCCCGAGACCGCCATGACCACCCAGCTTTCTCCTCGAAGGGCGCCGCGCCAATCGCGTTCGCAGGCTACCGTCACGGCCATTCTCGATGCCACCGCTCACATTTTGATTGAGCATGGATTTGCCGCTGCGAGCACCAACGCGGTTGCCGAGCGCGCCGGCGTCAGCGTCGGTTCGCTGTACCAATACTTCCCGAACAAGGACGCGCTCGTCTCGGCGGTGCGTACGCGCCACGGCGAGCAGATGATGGCCGTGATCCTGCGCGCACTGACCAAGGCGATCGATGCCACGCTGCTCGATGCGCTCACCGGCTTGATCGAGGCCACCGTCGAGGCGCACCGCGTCGATGCCGACCTGCACCGCGTACTCGAGCAGCAGCTCGGCGACATGGACATGGACGAGCATCACGGCGAATACGTTCGCGTGATGGAAGACCGCATCGTCGTGCTGCTGACGCGCCACCGCGACGAGGTCACCGCGCCCGATCTGAAGCTCGCTGCCTTCATGCTGTTACACGCCGCGCACGGGCTGATCCACGCCGTGGTCCTGCAGCGTCCCAAGGGCATTTCGCTGAAGCACGCGACGCAGGAGATCGGCGACATGATGACGGCCTACCTGACGGCCCCGAGGCGCACGTGACGGCCGCGGTCGTCGTAGCACGGATGCGCGCCTGGGTCGAGCACGCCGTCGTGGGCTTGAACCTGTGCCCGTTCGCGAAGGCGCCCATGGGCAAGGGCCAGATCCGCTACGTGGTGACCGACACAATCGACCCGCGCGTGCTGCTGGACGAGCTGTGCGTGCAAATGACCGCGCTCGGTGCTGCCGATCCCGCGCAAGTCGAGACCACGCTCCTGATTCACCCGAATGCGCTGATCGACTTCCTGGACTTCAACGACTTCCTCGAGGCGGCCGATGCCGCGCTCGAAGAGCTTGGTCTTGACGGCGTGTTGCAGATCGCGAGCTTCCATCCGCACTATCAGTTCGACGGCACCGAGCCCGACGA
Source organism: Rhizobacter sp. (assembly GCA_025360945.1). Classification (GTDB taxonomy): domain Bacteria; phylum Pseudomonadota; class Gammaproteobacteria; order Burkholderiales; family Burkholderiaceae_C; genus LMDS01. Next base: position 11,454 of record JANYBE010000258.1, read on the forward strand.
CATTGGCAATGCCAGCAACCGCGCGCCCTACCCGACGCTGCACCTGTTGCGCGAAGCTAGCGTGGACCGTGCGGTCCAATCCTTCCCTGAGGCCGAGGCGATCTTCGACAACAACCTGCGCACGCTCGACGCACTGGGCCCGCAAGGCTGGGCCGCGTTGCAGGCGAAGTGGGCCTAACTAACTAGCCCTGCGCGACGATCAGCCCGAGCCGCCGCAGGGCGGTGTCCGTCCCGGTCGTGAACGCCGCGCCGCAGCTGATGCGCAGGAAATGATCGAAGCGGTTCGAGTTCGAGAACAGCGTGCCCGGTGCGACCCGGCGCCTTGCTGCTCGCACAACGTGACCAGGCGCGCCTTGTCGGCGTCAGGCATCACGCTGCTCAGCGGGTTCTGGTAGTCGGGCACCGCGACGACGGCCTTGATCGCATGGATCTGCAACGCGAACAACAACGCGTCAACCGACAGGCCGGTCTTTGGGCTGGCCGGGATCTCGAGCGCGCGCAGGCCCAGGCTCTCCAGCACCTGCAGCAACCCGTAGTAGCTGGGCGATTCGACCGCGATCGTGTCGCCAGGCTGCGCGACCGCGCGCAGCGCAACGTTCAGCGCCTCGGTGCAGCCGTGCGTGACGATGATCTCCTCGGGACTAAGGCGCATGCCGGCGTCGAGCGCGCGCCGCGCGATGGCCGCACGCAGCCTCGGCGCGCCTTGCGAGAACACCGGGTTCACGAGCAGCAGCAGGTCGTTGCGCAGCGCGCGCATCGCGGCGTTGCGCAGGTCAGCTGCAGGGTAGGCCTCGGGCGCGGCGTAGGTCGAGGCGAAGTCGGCCGGCGCCGGGTGCGCCTCGCTCAGCGCTGCGAAGCGCGAGCGCGATCGTGCCCGCCCACGTACTGCGCCGGATCGAGCGCGCGCCGCACATCCTGCTCCTCGGCCACCGGCGGAATGCGCGCGCCGCGCGGTTGCAGTACGAAGTAGCCCGAGCGCGGCCGCGCTTCGAGCAGGCAGCGTCTTCCAGGGTGCGCCAGGCCTGCAGTGCGGTGGAGACGCTGACGTGGTGCAGACGCGTCAGCGCGCGCACCGACGGCATCGCCGCGCCCGGAGCAAGCGTGCCGGTGCAGATCGCGCCGCGGTAGTGGCGGGCGATGCGTTGATAGAGCGGTGGCAAGTCCATGCGGGCGTGAATGATGAACGAGGCGGGTTGTGCATACCGGAACAGATTGCCCGAGGGCAGACCGGTACAGCACCTGCCGACCGGTGCTGGTGGGGCGAGCTGCCGCGCGGCCTGTGTCTTTCGACGCCGGCCGCGCATGTGTATTCTTCTGGCCATGCTGCAATTCACAGAAATCCGGGCCGCTGCCGCGCGCCTCAAGGGCCACGCCCACCGCACTCCAGTGCTCACCTCGCGCACGCTCGACGCGCTGCTCGGCGCGCAGGTCTTCATGAAGGCCGAGAACCTGCAGCGAATGGGCGCTTTCAAGTTCCGCGGCGGCTACAACGCGGTTAACGCGCTGAGTGATGCGCAACGCGCGCGCGGCGTGGTCGCGTTCTCGTCGGGCAACCACGCACAGGCGGTCGCGCTGGCGGCGCAGCTGCACGGGTGCCAGGCGACGATCGTGATGCCGCACGATGCACCGGCGATGAAGCTCGCAGCGACTCGCTGCTACGGCGCCGAAGTCGTCATCTACGACCGCTACAAGGAAGATCGCGCTGCGATCGCCAGCGTGCTGGTCGAGCAACGCGGCGCGACGCTGATCCCCCCGTTCGACTACCTGCCGGTGATGGCCGGCCAGGGCACGGCAGCGCTGGAGCTGATCGAGGACGTGGGCGCGCTCGATGCGTTGATCATCTGCGCCGGCGGTGGCGGCTTCCTGTCTGGTTGCGCGGTCGCCGCAAAGCACCTGCTGCCCGGCATTCGCGTGATCGGCGCCGAGCCCGAGCGCGGCAACGACATGCAGCGATCGCTGCGCGCCGGGCGCATCGTCAGCATCGACGTGCCGCGCACGATCTGCGACGGCCAGCAGACACAGGCGATCGGCCAGCACCCGTGGGCCGTGATCCAAGCACTCGTGAGCGACGTGCTGACGGCGACCGATCCGGGTGTGGTCCAGGCGATGCGTTTCGCGTTCGAGCGCATGAAGCTCGTGCTCGAACCGTCGGGCGCCTGCGCGCTCGCGGCGCTGATGCAGCACCGCGAGCAGTTCAAGGGTCAGCGCGTAGGCGTCACGCTGTCGGGTGGCAACGTCGGCGTCGACCGTTTCGTCGCGCTGATCACGGGCGCAGAGACTGTCGATTGAAACCCTCGAGCACGTTGACCGTGTTGATGCCGACCTCGGCGACCGCGTAGCCGCCTTCGAACACGAACACGGTCGGCAGCCTGGCCGCGGCGACGTCCTGGCCGACCTGCAGGTAGTCGGCACTGCGCAGCGTAAAGCCCGAGATCGGGTCGCCCTCGAAGGTGTCGACGCCGAGTGCGACGACCAACGCGTCGGCGCCAAACGACTTGATGGTATTGAGGCCGGCGTGCAGCGCCGCGCGCCAGCGCGTGAAGTCGGTACCGCGCGGCAGCGGCAGGTTCAGGTTGAAACCCGTGCCCGCACCCGCGCCGCGTTCGTCCGCGTGGCCGAGGAAGAACGGGTACTCGGTGCGCGGGTCGCCGTGGATAGACACCGTCATCACGTCGCT
>JANYBE010000305.1 GCA_025360945.1 Rhizobacter sp.
CTGTTCATCGACGAAGCCCACACGCTGATCGGCGCGGGAGGTCAGGCCGGCACCGGCGACGCGGCCAACCTGCTCAAGCCGGCACTCGCGCGCGGCAAGCTGCGCACCATCGCCGCGACCACTTGGGCCGAGTACAAGAAGTACATCGAGAAAGACCCGGCACTGACGCGGCGCTTCCAAGTCGTGCAGGTCGGCGAGCCGAGCGAGGACAAAGCAATCGGGATGCTGCGCGGCGTCGCCTCGGTGCTCGAGAAGCACCACCGCGTCGTGCTGCTCGACGAGGCCATCGAGGCCGCGGTGCGCCTCGCGCATCGCTATATCCCGGCGCGGCAACTTCCCGACAAGGCGGTGAGCCTACTCGACACCGCGTGTGCCCGCGTCGCGGTGAGCCAGCACGCCACCCCGCCCGAACTCGAGGACTGCCAACGACGGCTCGAAGCACTGCAGCTGGAGCGCGAGATCATCGGCCGCGAGGAGGCCATCGGCATCGACGCGACTGACCGCCGCCAGCGCACGATGAAGGCGATCGACGATGAGCAGACCCGGCTCGCTCTGCTGCAGGCGCGGCACGAGAAGGAGAAGGTGGTGGTCGACCGCATCCTCGACATCCGCGCGAAACTGCGCGCGCCGGTGCCGCTCGAATCTGCCCCGGCGGACGGTGCTGCGGCGAGCCTCGCCGAGCCGCAACAGACTGCGGCAGAGCGCGACGCGCTGCGCGCCGAACTGGCCCCGCTGCAGAGCCAACTGCGAGAGCTGCAGGGCGACACGCCGCTGATCCTGCCGACCGTCGACGAGCAGGCCGTCGCCAGCGTCGTGCAGGACTGGACCGGCGTGCCGGTGGGCCGCATGGTGAAGAACGAGGTCGAGGCGGTGCTGCGTCTGGCCGACACCTTGAACCAGCGCGTCATCGGCCAGAAGCACGCGCTGGAGATGATCGCGCGGCGCGTGCAGACCTCGCGCGCGCGGCTCGACAACCCGGGCAAGCCGATCGGCGTGTTCTTGCTCTGCGGCACCTCGGGCGTGGGCAAGACCGAGACCGCACTGGCGCTGGCCGAGTCGCTCTACGGCGGCGAGCAGAACGTGATCACGATCAACATGAGCGAGTTCCAGGAGGCGCACACCGTCTCCACCCTGAAGGGCGCGCCGCCCGGCTACGTGGGCTATGGCGAGGGCGGCGTGCTGACCGAGGCGGTGCGCCGCCGGCCCTACAGCGTGGTGCTGCTCGACGAGGTTGAGAAGGCCCACCCCGACGTGCACGAGCTGTTCTTCCAGGTCTTCGACAAGGGCTGGATGGAAGACGGCGAGGGCCGCGGCATCGACTTCAAGAACACCATCATCTTGCTCACCAGCAACGTGGCAGCGAGCTGATCATGAACATGTGCAAGGACCCGGAACTGATGCCCGAACCCGAAGGCATCGCCAAGGCGCTGCGCGAGCCTCTGCTCAAGGTGTTCCCGGCCGCGCTATTGGGCCGGCTGGTGGTCGTGCCGTACTACCCGCTGTCTGACGAGATGATGGGCAATATCGTGCGGCTGCAGCTCGGCCGCATCCAGAAACGCGTGGCGCAGAACCACGGCATTCCCTTCGAATACGGCGACGATGTGGTCAAGCTCGTGGTCTCGCGCTGCACCGAGGCCGAGTCGGGCGGGCGGGTGATCGATTCGATCCTGACGAACACGGTGCTGCCGCGCATCTCGCTTGAATACCTGAGCCGGCTGGCGACGGGCGACACCTTGAAGCGCATCCGGCTCGGCGTTGTCGGCAGTGACTTCAGCTATGACTTCGGCTGACCGACCCGTGAGCAGGACGGCGCTGTTCGTGTTCGCGGCGGTGGGCTGCACGAGTGCCTTGGCCGTGCCCACGCAATGCGGGCCCGGGGAAGACGTGCTGTTCAGCTGCCATGCCGGCAAGAAGATGGTCGCGGTGTGTGCCTCGGCGGGGTGGTCGTCGCAGGCAGGCTCGCTGCAATATCGCTTCGGCCCGGCACCGTCGGCCGAGCTCGTGCTGCCGCGCGCGAGCGGGACCCTGCCCTCGGCAAGCGCCACGGCGGGCTCGCTGATGTTCTCAGGCGGTGGCGGCGCGACGCTGCGCTTCAGCGGTGGCAAGGTCGACTATGTCGTTTACTCCGCCACCAGCGCGTCATGGGGCGATGCGAGCGGCGTGGTCGTCGAGCGGGGTGGCAAGACCGTGCGCGTGCTCAAGTGCCGCGGCAAGGTGACGTCGACGCTGGGTGATGCGCTGTTTCGCGATGCCGGGTTCAGGCGCGACGAGCTCCCATTCGAACTGCCGGAGTAAGCCATGATGCGCATCCCCGGAGCCCTGTGCACGACCCAACTCGGCCCCGACTGGATCGACGCCGGCACATCGGCGCGCACGCGCACGCCGGCCCCGGCGCAGCGGCATGCGCCGACGCGGCGAGTCGCGCGGCACACGGCCGCGCGGCCCCTGAGCAACGACGAGCGGCTGGTCCTCGCGGCGCTGGACCGGGCCGGCATCGGCAACCCCAACGAGCGCGCGATGTTCCTGGCGCAGGTGTCGCACGAATCGCAGGATCTGCGGCGGGTGCGCGAGAACCTGCACTACTCGGCGGCAAGTCTGCTGACGGTGTTCCCGACGCATTTCCGCGACCTCGAAGACGCGCAGGCCGTCGTCGCCGCGGGCACCGACGCGATCGCCGAGCGCATCTATGGCAACCGGGCGGCGCTAGGCAACACGCAGGCCGGCGACGGGGCGCGCTACATCGGCCGCGGGTTCATCCAGCTGACCGGCCGGACCAACTACACCGCGGCCGGTGACGCGCTCGGGCTCGATCTCGTGAACCACCCAGAACTCGCCGAGGACCGCGCGAACGCGGCCCGCATTGCCGTGTGGTTCTGGACCACGCACCAGCGCATCGGCCCGGCCGCGCGCGCGGGCAATGTGCGCGAAGTCACGCGCATCGTCAACGGTGGCCAGGTTGGGCTGGCCGATCGCGTGCGGCGCTATCGCCGTTATCGCACCGTGCTGCCGGCGCAGGAGCCGTCCGAGGTCGCCGCCCCGGTGGCGCCCGCCGTGCCGCTGCGGCTGCCTTGAACGGCAGCGCGGCTAACTGCGACATGCATCGCAACGGAGGCCTGCGTTGACAGATTCGATCGAGTCCTCGACCGCGAACTCCGTTGTCGGCCCGAACGCGCAGCGCGAGCTGACGTTGACGCCCGACCAGGCGCTGCAGTTCGCGATCGAGCGTCACCTGGCCGGCGAGCTCGACGATGCCGAACTGCTCTACACGACCTTGCTGCAACGCTGGCCGGACCATGCTGACGTGCTGAACCACCTCGGCGTGCTGCGGCATCAGCGCGGTGAGTACCCACAGGCCCTTGCCTTGTTGCGCCGGGCGGTCGAGAACGCGCCCGGCGCGTCCGGGGTCTGGAACAACCTGGGCAACGTGCTGATGCGCCTGGGGCAGTGCGACGACGCCGAGCAGGCCTTTCGGCGCAGCATTGCGCTCACCGACAATGCGCAGGCCCAGTCCAACCTGAGCCGCGCGCTTCGCAAGCGCGGTGCGTGGCCAGCCAGCGAGACGGCCTGCCGGCGCGCGATCGAACTGGCGCCCGAATCCGGTGACGGCTGGCACAACCTCTCGTTGACGCTGCTGGGCCAGAACCGTGTGCCCGAGGGTATTTTGGCCGCGAGCAAGGCAATGACGCTGCTGCCGCCGCACAAGCGGCGGCGCGATTCGTACGCCCGCGCGCTCGTGCTGCTCGGCGAGCACGCGCAGGCCGCTGCGCTCTACCGCGAGTGGCTCGTGAACGATCCCGGCAACCCCTACCTGCTGCACCAGTTGGCGGCCTGCGGCGACGCCCCAGCGCCGCAGCGCGCAAGCGATGCCTATGTGGAGCTGGTGTTCGACGATTTCGCGTCAACATTCGATGCGAAGCTCGCGACCTTGAACTACCGCGCGCCCCAGCTCGTGGCCAACGCGCTACGCGCCGCGGCGCCCGCCGCGCAGCAGCAGTTTGACATCGCCGATCTCGGCTGCGGCACCGGGCTGTGTGGGCCGCTGCTGCAGCCCTGGGCGCGCCGGCTTTGCGGCTGCGATCTGTCCGGGGCGATGCTGGCCAACGCACGGCAGCGCGGTGTCTACGACGCGCTCGACAAGGCCGAACTGGTTCACTACCTCGATGCCCATGAAGCAGCGAGCTTCGACGTGCTGGTTTCGGCCGACACGCTGTGCTACTTCGGCGACCTGAGAGGCGTGGCCCGGAGCGCCCGCCACGCACTGCGCGCGGGCGGATGGTTCGTCTTCACCGTCGAGGCGCTGACCGAGGACGACTCGGCCGACCACCGGCTCCGGCCGAACGGGCGCTACGCGCATGCGCTGCGGTATCTCGAGGCGGTGCTGGTTGAAGCGGGCCTTCGGCGCGAGCGCATCGACGCCGTGTCACTGCGCGACGAAGGGGGCCGCGCCGTGCAGGGCTGGCTCGCCACGGCCTGCGCGCCCGAGCCATGACGACGCGTGGCTCCGTGGGCAGACCGAGCCATGACTTTGGTCGCTTTACCGGCGCGTGCGCGATCCGTACCTTCGGGGTCAACACGCTACTGGCGTGAACGCCTTCACCACGAACCCCCATGCCGGTCCCCATCACACTCAAGTCACCGTTGCCGGCCAAGGACCTGCTGTTCGAGTCGATGACCGCATCGGCCGGGCTGAGCATGCTGGGCGAGATGCAGCTAGGGCTGGTGAGCGAGAAGGCCGACCTCAAGCCTGAGGACTTGCTGGGCAAGCCGATGACCGTGAGCGTGGCCTTGCGCGACGACACGAAGCGGCACTTTCACGGCTACGTCACGCGCTTCGGCATCGGTGCGCACCGCGGCCGCTACTTCGGCTACCAAGCCAGCGTGCGGCCTTGGCTGTGGTTCCTGACGCGCACCGCCGACTGCAGGATCTTCCAGGAGCAGAGCGTTCCCGACATCGTAAAGAAGGTTTTCGACGACCACAGCAATGCGAACTTCGAGTTCAAGCTGTTTCGCAGCTACCGCAAGTGGGTGTACTGCGTGCAGTACCGCGAGACTGACTACAACTTCATCGCGCGGCTTTTGGAGCACGAAGGCATCTACTGGTACATCGAGCACGGCGACGGCACGAGCAAGGTCGTGCTGGTGGATTCGCAAAGCGCGCACGACGCCGCGCCGGGCTACGAGTCTCTACCGTACTACGAGAACGCCTCCGGGTCGGCGCCCGACACGGAGTGCATCTCCGACTGGAGCTTCGCAAGCGAGGTCGAGACCGACAAGGTCGCGCTCACCAGCTACGACTTCGAGCGCCCGTCGACGAGCCTGAAGGCCGATGCGAAGAAGTCGCACAAGTATTCGCTGCCCGACTTCGAGATGTTCGATTTCCAGGGCGACTACGTGCAGCCCGCCGATGGCACGCAATGGGCCGAAGACCGGCTCGACGAGCACCAGTCGCGGTTCCAGATGGCGCATGGCGCGTCGAACGCGCACGGCATCGAGGTCGGGCGCTTGCTCAAGCTTGCCAAACACCCGCGCCCGGACCAGAACGACAAGTACCTCGTCACCGCGATCTCGGTGCAAGCGCAGGTGGACGCGTACGAGTCGAGCGGCGACGCGGGTGCGTTCCACTGCGACTTCTCGGCGATCCCGTCGGGCCAGCAGTTCCGGCCACCGCGCCGCACGCCCAAGCCCTTCGTGCAGGGGCCACAGACGGCGCTTGTCGTCGGGCCGAGCGGCGAAGAGATCTTCACCGACAAGTACGGCCGCGTGAAGGTCCAGTTCTACTGGGACCGACTCGGCAAAAAGGACGAGAAGAGCTCGTGCTGGGTGCGCGTATCGCACCCCTGGGCGGGCAAGAACTTCGGCGCGATCCACATCCCCCGCATGGGCCAGGAAGTGGTCGTCGACTTTCTGGAGGGCGACCCCGACCAGCCGCTGATCACCGGCCGCGTCTACAACGCCGAGCAGATGCCGCCGTGGGAGCTGCCGGCGAACTCGACGCAGTCGGGCATCCTGACGCGATCGAGCAAGGGCGGCAGCGTCGCGAACGCAAACGCGATCCGCTTCGAGGACAAGAAGGGCAGCGAACAGCTCTGGATTCACGCGGAGAAGAACCAGGACATCGGGGTCGAGAACGACGAGAGCCATTCCGTCGGGCACGACCGCACGAAGACGGTCGATCACGACGAGACTAGCCACATCAAGCACGACCGCACCGAGACGGTCGACAACAACGAGACGATCACGGTGCACGGCGCGCGCACCGAGACGGTCGACAAGAACGAGACGATCACGGTGCATCAGAACCGGACCGAGAAGGTCGATCTGAACGAGGGGATCACGATCGGGGTCAATCGAACCGAGAGCGTCGGCTCGAACGAGACGATTACGGTGGGGTCGAACCGTAGCGTGACAGTGGGAAGCAGCGAGACGAAGACGGTAGCGCTGCAGCGTACGCATTCGGTCGGCGTGAACGAAACGATTTCGGTGGGTGCCGCGCAAGAGATCACGATCGGTGGCTTGCAGGCATTGAGTGTCGGGGCGGTGCAAACGGTCAACGTCGGCGCGAGCCAATCAACGAACGTGGGCACGGCGCAGAGCAACACGATCGGCGCTGACCAAAAGAACAAGATCGGCGGCGAGCAACTCACCAGTGTCGGCAAGGCTCGCAACACCTCGGTGGGCCAGAACGACGAGCTGAAGGTCGGCAAGAGCCTCGTGATCGAGGCCGCGGATTCGGTTTCGATCAAGACCGGCGATGCAAGCATCACGATGATGAAGGACGGGACGATCACCATCAAGGGCAAAGACATCACCATCGATGGCTCCGGCAAGGTCAACGTCAAGGCCGGCGGCGACATCGTGATGAAGGGGTCGAAGGTGTTGCAAAACTGAGAGCGGTGCGCGAGCCGCCGCGCTCCGCGCCCCGTGTCACCGGAGTCGAAATGTGAATCCGAATGACTTGCCAGCCGGCGCGGCCAGCGCCACGGATCTGTGTGAACCGACCGGCGCCGATTTGCTGCTGCCGCTGCTGGCCGCCGCCGCGAGTTCGGCCGAGGCTGGCACGCGGATCGCGGGTGTCCTCATCGGCGAGTTGCTGGCGCTCGGCGACGATGGCGCGACCGCCTTTGTGCGATACCAAGCACAGTCTGGCGCCGGCGCTATCGCCGCGCGCTCGGCGGTCGATCTGCACCGCTCCCACATCGGCGCGGCAGTGGTGTTGATGTTCGAGCAGGGCGATCCGGCGCGTCCGATCGTGATGGGTGCGCTGCGCGGCCGTGACGGCTGGCCCGCTGCGAGCGCGCCCGACAACGTCGAGGTCGATGCCGACGGTCGTCGCCTCGTTGTCAAGGCGGGCGACCAGTTGGTGCTGCGCTGCGGTCAGGCCAGCATCACGTTGACGAAAGCGGGCAAGGTTCTGATTGACGGGACGTACGTCTGCAGCCGCGCCAGCGGCACCAACCGCGTCAAGGGCGCTTCGATCCAGATGAACTGAGCGTGTAGCCAGACAACGGGCGCTGGCCCGCGTCGAGGCTCTGCGCCGCGGACCTGAACCATGTTGCAACTCGACAACCGGACGCCGTACGCCGCAGAGCGCACCATCGTGATGGACAAGGCGGGCGTCAAGAGCTGGGTGGTTGCGGTCAAGGCGACCTTCGACCTTGGCCCGACGGGCGTCACCCGCCTCGCGGACCAGCAACTGCCGGTGCTCTACAACCCCGAGCACTTCGGCGAGCCCGGCACGTCGAGCATCCGATACGAGGCCGATCTGATCCCGAGCAAGGGCGCGACTGACGTGCTCGTGAACGGGCATGCCCATGCACCGGCGGGCCGACCGACGTCCGTGGTCGACGTCAGCCTGCGTACCGGGCCGCTGCACAAGCGGTTGCGGGTGTTCGGCGATCGCTACTGGACAGTCGGCTTTCCCGGTCTGCGAGCAAGCGCGCCGGCGCGTTTCGAGCGCATGCCGATCACCTTTGAGCGCGCGTTCGGCGGCTGGGACCGGACCCACCCGGATCCGGCTCGCCAGCAGCTCGAGCCTCGCAACCCGATTGGCAGCGGCTTCGCAATCGCGGAGCGGCACCTTGAGGGGTGTGCGCTGCCCAACGTCGAGCATCCTGCACAGCTGGTCTCATCCTGGAGCGACCGGCCCGCGCCGGCTGGGCTGGGCGCGATCGCGAGCTATTGGTCGCCTCGCCTCGAATGGGCCGGAACCTACGGCGACGCGTGGATGAAGCAGAAATTTCCACTGCTACCGGACGACTTCGACGAACGCTTCCATCAGTGCGCGCCGCCGGATCAGCAGGTCGCCGGGTGCCTGCGCGGCGGCGAAGAGGTCGCGCTGGAGAACCTCAGCGAGTCCGGCTCGTTGCGCTTTGCATTGCCCAGGATTTACCTCGCGTTCTTGACCCGCTTCGGCAAAGAGAGGGTCGAGCATCGCGCGACGCTGCAGACGGTCGTCATCGAGCCGGATGCGGCACGGCTCGTGATGCTTTGGCAGACCAGCCTGGCATGCCACCACATGCTGGACTTGCTGGACGTGACGATCGTCCGCGAGAAGACCTATGTTTGATCGCCTGGCCGAGCCGCGCGACGCGATCGCGGTCGTCGGCATCGGCGTACGTTGCTCGGTGGGCCTGCAGGCGCGCGCAGCGGCGGCCGCGGTGCGCGCGGGGGTGACCGGCTTTGGCGACCACCCCTACATGATTGACAAGGTCGGCGAGCCGATCGTCGTGGCGCGCGAGCCGAGCCTGGATGCGGCGCTGCAGGGGCCTGAGCGCCTCGTTGCGTTGGCCCGGCCGGCGCTGCTCGAGGCGCTGGCGCCACTCGCACAGTACGGCATCGGGGTGCCTGCACTGATCGGGCTGCCCGAACCGCGGCCCGGGCTGCCGGACGCCGGCGCAATGCTCGCGCAGATGGTGGCTGACGCGACCGGGGTCGTGCCTGCCGACGCGCGTGTGGTGATCTTGCCGCGCGGAAACGCCGCCGGGCTGTTGGCAATGCAACAGGCGTGCGACCTGCTGCTTGCGGGCCAGGGCCGATTCTGCGTCGCCGGTGGCGTGGATTCGTTTTTGAACGCGGACACCCTGGAGTGGCTCGATGCGCAGGGCATGCTGAAGTCGTCGGCGAACCGCAATGGTTTCCTGCCAGGGGAGGCCGCCGGCTTTTGCCTGCTCGCAAGCAGCGCCACCGCACGCGAGTTCGGTTTGCCGGTACTGACCTGGCTCGAGACGGCAGGCGCGGCGGTCGAACCGAATCGCATCCGAACGCGCACGGTCTGCGTCGGCAGGGGATTGTCCGACGCGGTCGAGCAAGCGCTCGCGCCACTGCGCATGCCGCAGGATCGGGTCGACGAGTCGATCTGTGACATGAACGGTGAGCCGTACCGATCCGAGGAGTTCGCCTTCACCGTGCTGCGCACTCAGAAGTCGCTCGTCGACTTCAGCCGCTTCGTCACGCCAGCCGATTGTTGGGGAGATATCGGCGCGGCCTCGGGGCCGCTGTTCGCGAACCTGGCGATTGCGTCGCAGCGTCGGGGCTATGCCAAGGGCCCGCGGACGATGTTGTGGGCGAGCTCGGAAGGTGGCGATCGGGCCGCGTTGGTGTTGCGCGCGTCGGCGCCGGTCGTCGCGCTGGGCGGCGGTCGATGAGCAGCGTCTCGGTCAATCCACCGCACACGCCGGTCACCGAAGGCAGCGGCGGCAAAGCGCTCGCGACCACGCCGAACGTCTGCAAGATGCCCGGCCCGCCGGCGCCTTTCGTGCCGACGCCGTTGCCCAACCTCGGCACCTCCGGCGACAACCTCCAGAATGGCACGAGCAGCGTCAAGTTCGAAGGCAAAAAGGTCGCGATCAAGGGCTCGACATTCATGAGCCAACCCTCCGGCGATGTCGCAAGCCAGGGCACCGGCGGCGGCATCATCTCGTCGAAGACCCAAGGCAAGACCGAGTGGCTTGCGCCGGGTTCGATGGACGTCAAAGCCGAGGGCAAGAACATCCAGCTGCTCGGCGACGCGATGGGCAACAACGGTGGGAGCCCGGTCAACGCCGCGACGATGAAGGAATTGCAGGATGCGATCGGCGACACCTATGCAAAGGCGCTTTGCGATGCGGTCTGCGCCCAGATCGCCGCGGACAAGAAATCGGGCAAGACACGTGGCCGGAGCGCGCGCGCCGAGAAGCGCTTTCTCAAAGACCGACGCAAGGGCACTTGGAGCCGGCAGAAAAGTTTTAAGCTCAAAGACAGTCTCGGCAAGTGCCGCCCCGACCTGGTGTCGTCCGCCGGCAAGCTCGTCGAACTTAAGCTGTGCCCGAACGAGCCATTCACCGAAAATCAGCTCAAATTCCAAGACGAACTGGCGCGCGGCAAACATCGCCCGTATACAAAGAGCGACTTCATCAAGGTCACCCCGAAGACCTGCGGCTGCTAAAGCTCCCATCCTTTAACCGACAAGGAAATCCTCGTGAACACGACCGCTTCGACCACCGCCATTGCCTGGGACACGCTCGCACAAGCCGATGCGGACGGGACCATGTTTTCGCCGTCTTTGCAAATCGTCTTGTACGCGGACAAGCCACTGACCGAACTGGCGGCGGGCGCGATCGCCTGCTACCAACTGGTCGTCCAACAATTCGGCGGCGCGTTGACGCTGTATCACACACGCTCGATGCGTACGACGCGGCGCTTCGAGCAAAAGTACGCCGATGTCTTCCCCACACTCTGCAGCGCGAACGATCCCGGCTTGCCCGGATATCGCGTCTTTAACGGCGCGAGCCTCCAGGACTTTGTTCCGCCGGCGTTCACCACCGGTTCCTATTCGACGCACAGCTTTCTCCAGCTTCATTTGCGGGCGGCAATGGCCGAAGATTGGGAGCAGGTCTGGGCGTTGCTCACCTGGATGGCGCTGCCGTTTCCGTTCCGGTTCGGCACCGTCGGCTACTCCCTGTGCTGGAACGACGTCTCGGTCGATCGCAGCAACGAGGTTCCCCGCCTGATCGGCCCGCTGTTGAAGCGCTATCCGGGGCTGAATATCGGCACGCCACGCGAGATTTGCGACCAGCCGATGCCACCTGTGAACTGGGTGACGCTGCTGGGCCCCGAACTTCTTCAGCAGGTCGGCGGGCTCGGACCGATGCAGCAATCGTTCGCCGACGAGCCCCAGATCCAGGTGGCGCCGCTCGGCGCCGGCGCGGTCGTGCGTGCCGGTGTGGTGCCGCAACTGGGAGATCGCAACCGTCGCGACGACCTGCCGCAGTACCGTCGCGTGGGAGCCTACCTGAAGCGGTTGCGCGGATACCAGGAAATCGAACTGGACGGCCTGACCCTCGAAGAGTCGGAGAAGTGGCTTGCGCGCTTCGACCACTGAACGGGTCAGCGGCCTTCTCGAGCTGCGCGCCGGCGCCGCCGGCGACGCCGGCGAGCCGGTGGCGCGTCGCATCGGGCTGTGGATGCGCGCCGTCGAGATCGGATGCTTCGGTGCGGGTCGCGTGCGCGCGCAGAGCCTGCAGACGCTGGACGGCCGGATTCGTGCCGAATGGCGCTGCGAACGCCTGCCCTCGAGCGCGATCGACGGTCTGGCGCGTTTGCTGCAGCACGTCTCCGCAACGCAGGCTCGGCTCGACGATATCGAGCTGGTGCTCGACGGGCGGACGTTCACGCCCTGTGCCGAGGTGGCCATGCCCGGGCTGCCCGAGGTGCTGCCGTTCGAGCTCGAGATCAACGAGGATTTGAAGACTTTTGTGCGCGTCGAAATCGAGTTTCGCACTCCACTCACAGCCGCTGCTCGTGATGCCGTGTTCGCCGCGCTGGCGGTCTGGGATGTTCTGGTCGCAGCCTTCGGCGACATCGAGCATTGGAACGAACAGGCAGATCTCGACACGCGCCTGCTGAGTCCTCGCATCGTCGAGCATCAGTTCGACGGCTATTTCGCGGCTGTCGAGTGCCTGTACCCGATCGTGCAGCTGGCGCTGCGCCTTCACCCGGGTCGGGCGATCGAGCGGCTTACGCTGGAGTGAAGCGATGAGCGCCGCCCCGGACCCGATCCCCGAGATCCTCGAGCAGCACGTCGCGGAGGCCGCCGATCTCCGTCGTCTGCGCTCGTCACAGGTGTGTCGGCCACGTCTTTGGCTCAGCGACCTCTGGCGACTTGACGAGCGCATCACCGCACACCTCGACGGCATCGCGGCCGCCGGCGCCGCCGGCAATGCGCTCGTGCAGCGGGAGCTGTTCGAGCGGCCGGGCGTCGGCGAGGTGTTCGTCGCCACAGTGCAGGCGGTCGAGGCGCACGACGCTGCCGCGCTGCAGCGACTGCTCGCGCTCACGCAGACTCTTGTGCCGGCCCGTGCCGGACTGCTCTCGGGTCTTGGCTGGGTGAGCGCAGGCGACCTGCGCGGAACCGCGAAGGCGCTGTTGGATTCCGGCGACCCATGGCTGCGTGCCGCGGGCCTGACAGCGTGCGCGATGCACCGGGTCGATCCAGGGGTGGCGCTCGATCAGGCGCTGCACGACCCCGACGCCGAGCTGCGCGCGCGCGCGCTGCACATCGTGGCCCGCCTTGGCCGGCGGGACCTGCTCGACGCCTGCCGGGAGGCGCTCGCCGATCCGGAGCCGGCTTGTGCCGATGCAGCCGTGCGCTCGTCGGTGCTGCTCGGCAATCGGTCGGATGCGTTGTCGGTGCTCGAGCGCCGAGTCCTCGCCGCGCCGATCGCCGAAACCGAGCTCGCCGCTTGGCGCCTGCTGCTTGCTGCGCTCCCGCCGTCGCGGTCGCGCTTGGTCCTGGCCGGCCTGGCGCGCGATCCGACGCAGGCCCGCGCCGCCATCCACGGCATCGCCATCGCCGGCGATCCGCACTACGTGCCGTGGCTGATCGCGCGGATGGACGATCTCGCGCTCGCGCGGCTCGCGGGCGATGCGTTCACCTGCATCACCGGTGCGGAGCTTGCCGTGCACCGCCTGGCGCGCCAGCCTGAGCAAGACGCGTCACCGGGACCGCTCGACGACGACGGCGCGGGGCCGGGGCCCGAGCCCCCCGGCGGACCGATCGTGCCGATTGGCGACGACGACGATCTCCCGTGGCCCGATGCCGCAAAGGTTGCCGCGTGGTGGCACGCCAACGCCGTCCGCTTTGCGCCTGGGCAACGCCATTTGTTGGGGCGCTTGCCGACTCAGGCGGTGTGCCTCGAGGTGCTGCGAGATGGCACGCAGCGGCAGCGCCGCGCTGCCGCAGACTGTCTCACGCTGCTCGCGCCTGGCACGCCGCTCTTCAACACTGCGGCACCGGCCTGGCGCCAAGCGCAGTGGCTCGCGCGGCATTCGGTCTGAACGAGCTGCGCGTCAGCGCGCCTCAGCAACCCACAATCTTGAATTCCACTCTTCGGTCCAGCGAATCCGTCGCATCGTCCGTCCCGGTCCCGATGATGTTCTCGTGAAAGCCCATACCGCTCGTCTTCGTCCGCGCGAGCAACTCCCCGGCCTCGGTGCCGAGCTTCTGGCGGATCACCGCGGCGCGCTGTGCGGAGAGCTTGTCGTTATAGGGTTCGCTGCCGGTGCGGCTGGTATGGCCGACGATGTTCATGCAGACCTTGGCTTGCACGGTCTGCTTGCCAATCTGCCGCATCCAAATCGCGTACGGGCCGCTGACCTTGGCGTCGGACCAGAAGTCTGTCGTGCCGGGGTTGAACAGGAACTTCACACCCAGGTTGTTGCTCGCGATGCCGAGCGCCACAACCTTGCCGAAAGCCTGCTCGGCCTCTTGCGTGCGGCCCAGCTTCCAGCTCGCGAGGTAGATGCCGTTCAGGGTGCGCAGCTGCTCGCCCGAGGGCGAGGCCAACGCCGACTTGTAGAGATCTAGCGCCTCGGTGTACTTCTCGTTGTTGTAGGCGGTGGTCGCCTCGTTGATCGTGGTGGCGGTGGCCAGGCGCTCGAAGTAGTCCTTCGCGGCAGGCTGGCCGGGCGCGGTCCGGCTGGTGCGGATGTAGCCGTCGGTGACCTTGTCCTTCACGAGCACCGGGCTGTCGCGGTAGTAGGGGGTGGGCGTGGTGTCCAGGCCGTCGTCACGCGCCCGCGATGAGGCCTGCGCGACGACATTGCCGGTCTTGATCTCGGTCAGAGCCAAGTCGATCCGGAACGGCGCGTGCGCGCCGCCCTGCGCGTCCTGCAAGCGCGTGGTCGTGCCGGTTAGCACGTATTCCGAGCGAGTCAGGTTGGCGAGCTGGAACGGCAGCACTGGCAGCTGAGCGTAGTTGCTGGCCAGCCGCGCGGCGACCTTGGTCTCGATGAGCCGCGTCAGCGCGGTCTGCTGGCCCGAGCTGGCGTCGATCATCGGGTCGATCACGAGTGCGCGCTGCGCGAGCTTGGCCATAAAGGCGGGTAGCCTCTGGGTCTGCTGCGCGAGGCCGTCGGTGGCCTCGGTCACGGCTTGGTCGAGCGGTACCGCGACGGTGCCGGCGGTCTGCTGCGGCGCGGCGCATCCCGCGAGTGCGAGCAGCGCCACCAGCGCCAGAAGCCAGGTGAGGGCGGCAAGCCGCCAAGCTGTTGTCGTGTTCATGGTTCGCACTCCCGTTTCAGGATGGCCTTGTCTATGTCGCTCAAGGGTTCGCCAAGAGAGACACGCTGAATGATGTCCGCGCAACGCGCGTTGGGCAATTTCTTGTTAGGGATGTGCTGCGAACCTGGGGGGGTCGCAGCCGCCGCGCGCGGGGCCCGCACCGAAGTGTGCATCGGGGGCCGCAGTGCCTCGGCCATCGGGATGGCAGCGCTCGCGGCGGCCTCGGGCGCGCTCGGTGTCGTGATCGGTGGCGCCGTCTCGGCGTGGGCAGGCACCACCCTGGGCAACGGCGATGGCGCCGGTGCTTGCTCGACCTGCACGGGGGGGGGCTCCATGGTCACCGCGGCGGATGCGGCCCCGGGCGGTGCGGGCAATGGCGCCTGCGCTGCCATTGGCGCCGATGCGGCCGGCTCCGAGTCGGGTACCCGCGGAGTCGCGATCCAGGCGCGCCAGCCCGCCAGCGCGGCGAGGGCTATCACCACGACTGCGCTGCCAATGGCGATGCCGCGGCGTCGCATTCGCGGTGTGGCATCCACCCTGAGCGCGAACGCATCGGGTGCCGGTTCGCGTGGCGTGCGAACCGCCGGCGTCGGCGCTGGTGCTGTTGCTGGTGCAAATGGCACGTCGACCCTCGGAACGGTCACGTCGTCCTGATTGTTTCGCAGGCTGGCGCGCGCCGGCGGTGCGGCCAGTAACGCGCGCATCTCCGCGACACTTTGCGGCCGGTCTTTCGGCAACACCGCCAGCGAGCGGTCGATTGCACGCAGGAAGGTGTCGCTGTAGCGCCCGGCGGCAGTCACCGCCAGTGGCTGGCGCTTGTCGGCAAGAAAGCGTGCCACGGCCTGCGGCGGCGTGTGGCCGGTGATCGCGAACTCGACTACCGAACCGAGCGCGTACAGATCGGTCCACGCGCCCTGAGACATGTCGGGCATCGCACCGTACTGCTCCACCGGCGCGTAGCCGGTCTTCAGGATCACGGTCAGCGCCTGCGTCATGTCGCCGATTACGCGTCGCGCGGCGCCGAAGTCCAGGAGCAAAGGCATGCCGTCGGGCAGGATCAGGATGTTGTCGGGCGCGATGTCGCGGTGGTAGCAATGTGCGGCGTGCATCAGCGCCAGCGCGTCGAGCAGTGGGTTCAGCAGCGCGCGCAGCCGTGCTTCGTCGGGCGGCCCTCTGAGCTGGGTCAGTAGCTTCGCAAACGTGATGCCGGCGTAGTAGGGCATCACCATGTAGGCCGTGCCGTGCGCTTCCCAGAAGCGGTGTACCTTCAGCAGCGACGGGTGGTCGAACTGCGCCAGCAGCCGGGCCTCGTTGACGAAGCTGCGCAGCCCGGCCACGAAGGTTTCGGTGTATCGGCTCGAGCGCACGGCGACCGTCATCGCCTGCGTGCGCGTGGCCAGTGCGCTCGGCATATATTCCTTGATCGCGACGTGACGGTCCAGCGTCAGGTCATGCGCGAGGTAGACGATGCCGAAGCCGCCCTGGCCGATCACCGACAGGATCTCGAACTCGTGCAGTCGCGTGGCCGCGGGCAGGGTATCGGCAGATTCGCCGGGCAGACTCGTGCGTGTCGCGCCGCCGGCGTTCGGCGTGCTCTTGATCACGGTGTGCTCGTCGTCGGCGGGCGTGGTCATGGCGGGGGTGCAAATCGGCGCATGCCGTCGTGGCTCCAGGCAAAGCGGCAGCGGCGCGAGGCCGGCGCCGAGACCGAACCGGCACAGTACGCCTGCGCCGCCTGACGGGGACATGACCTTGGTTCATTGCGGGCAAAGCGGCGCCGCGCCACGATCGATCATGCCCCTTGGCCTGAGCGCGCAATCGATCTTCGCCGTACTCGGCCCGCTGTTTCTGCTGGCTGGCGCTTGGCGATGTCTCGCCGCCCGCAGCCTGGCGCCGCAGGGCCGCACCTGGCTGATCGTCGGGGCGATCTTCAGCGCGGTGGCGCTGTACCTGTGGTGGTCGCAACCGACCGCCGGTTGACGATGGACATGCTGATCAAGCTGTACCCGCCGGCGGCGTTCGCAACCGCGGTGCCGTCCGGTCCGGGCGGTGCGGTCGTGCGCAAGCCCATTGGTCCCGAGCACGGCGCACTCGCGCGCTGGGTAGGCGAGAGCTTCGGCGCGAGCTGGGCCAGTGAGGTTCAGGTCGCACTGGCCAACCGGCCGGTGAGCGTGTGGATCGCCACGCGCGACACGACTCTGCTCGGATTCGCCTGCTTCGATGCCACAGGTCGTGGCCTGTTTGGGCCGATCGGCGTTGCCGACGCGGCGCGTGGCCGAGGGCTGGGTGCCGCACTGCTGCGTGCATGCCTGCTCGACATGCGCTCGGCCGGCTACGCGTACGCGATTGCCGGTGGCGTTGGCGCGCCCGCATTCTTCCGGCGTGTCGCTGCTGCCGTCGAGATTCCCGACTCCTCGCCCGGCCTGTATGCGAACCAGCTCGTCCCCTGAACGGCGGATGCGCCATGACTTTGGTTCATTGTTTGCCCTGCGCACCGGCGCGACCATTCCGCCCCACGCGCGGCCGACTTCCTTGGCGATGTGTACCGCGCGGCCGCGAATCCGCGGTGTCGAACCATGGTGGTGAAGAGGTCTGCTTCGATGTCAGAACATGAACGGTCTATCAAGCTGCGACTCAGGGACGTGGCCGACACCCCCGCCGCGCCTGCTTCCCGCGCCGAGTTGCCGACGACCGTGGTCCCCGCGGAGGTGGACGACGACGCGACCCGCATCATGCCCACGGGCGGGCCCACCTCGGTCGGGCCCCGCACCCTTGCGCAAACACAGGCGCCGGGGGACGCCGACCGAATGACTGAGGACAGCCTGCCCCATCGCTCTGACGCCGTCACCGAGACGCTGCCCGGAGCCAGCCGGCCCGGTGCGCCGCCCACGGTGCGCCAGGTCGGTCGCTATCTGATCGGCGAACGCCTCGGCCGCGGCGGCATGGCCACGGTGTTCCGCGCCCATGACCCCGACATCGACCGCGACGTGGCGATCAAATTCCTGCATGCCACGCTGTGCCAAGACGAGGAATACCACGCGCGCTTCCTGCGCGAGGCGCGTGCCGCCGGTGGGCTGTCGCACCCAAACATCGTCACCGTGCACGATGTCGGCGAGATCGAAGGCCGGCCCTACATGGCGATGGAGTTGCTCGACGGCCAGCCGCTGAGCGACGAGATGGCGAACGGCAAACGCCTGCCAGTGCGCGACGTGATCATCGTGGGCATCCAGCTCTCTCGCGCGCTCGCTTATGCGCACAAGCGTGGCATCGTGCACCGCGACATCAAGCCCGGCAACATAATGCGGGTGAAGGATTCGCAGACCATTAAGGTCACCGACTTCGGTATTGCACACATGGAGTCTGCCGGCTCCGAGCACCGCACCCGCGTCGGCGACATCCTCGGTACGCCGCAGTACATGTCGCCCGAGCAGGCGCAGGGCGACAAGCTCGACGGCCGCTCCGACCTGTTTTCGACCGGCATCCTGCTGTACCAGATGCTCACCGGCCAGCGCCCTTTCCTCGGCGACAGCCTGGTGGCACTCGCCGTGAAGATCGCCAAGGAGGAGCCGATCCCGATCGAGAAGCTGCGTCCGGAACTGCCGGCCGCGCTGCGCCGAATTGTCGAGCGCTGCCTGGCCAAAGCCCCCGACCGGCGCTTCCAGACCGGCGAGGAACTCGCCGGAGCGCTCAGTCGCGTGCTCGCCGAGATTGAAGAGAACGACCGCAAGACGAACAAGCCGCGCATCATCCCGCTGCGCGTGAAATGGGCCGCGACGATGGCGCTCATCGTCGCGGTGGTGATGGGGCTGACGGCCGCGATCATTGCGCAGCGCCAAAGCGCGGCGATGATGAACCAGGTCGTGCATTCAGGATCGGCATTGGCGCGCTTCATCGCAACGCAGAACGCGACCGCAGCGCTGGGCGAAGACTGGGTCTCGGTCGACGTGTCGCTCCAGGAGATCATGAAGACCGGCGACTTCCAGAGCATCACCGTGATCGATCGCGGCGGCATCGTCCGCGCCGCAAGCGTTGCGGAGCTGGTAGGGCAGACCTACAAGCCACCGGCCTCGTCATCCATCGTCAATCAGGAAGGCGGGCTGCCGATCAGCCGCTATAGGACGGCGGGTGCGGCGGTGCTCGGTTTCGAGGCGCCGATCACCTTCCAGGACAAGCGGGTCGGCCTGCTCGCGCTTGGCCTTCCCGAGAAGCAACTTGTGCAGGTGGTTCGCCTGTCGATGGGATTGATGGGCGTGCTCGTGTTGGTCACGGTGCTGGCGGTTGCAGTCGCGATGTACTTTGTCGCCAACTGGTTTGCCGTGCCGATAAAGCTCGTGGGTGAGTCCATGGGCGAGATCGCCAAGGGTCGGTTCGATCACCGCATCCGCGAACAGCGCAAGGACGAGTTCGGTGAGCTATATATGGCTTTCGACCAGATGGCGCAGGCGCTGCAAGATCGCCAGGCGGGCACCAGCGTGCCCACACCGACCCCTACCCGCGTGCCAGCGCCGCCCCGAGACTGAGGGCGAGACCGATGCAGACCGATCGATGCCGGCGCGGCGTCGGGCCACTGTCGGTGCGCGGCCTTCGCTGGCTTGCCGCGGTCAACCTGGCGGCCCTGGCGGCCGCGTGCGCCACGCGCGCGCCGGAGCCGCCATCTGAGCGTCAGGTCGTGGCAGCGGCCCCCGCACTGCCTCTGGGCGGCCGTGTGCTCGGCCGCAGCGAGCGCTTCGTGATCTACCAGCCCGCAGCGGGCGATACGCTGCGTTCGATCGCCCTGCGCTTTCTCGGCAGCGAATCGCGCGACTGGGTCGTGGCCGATTTCAACGGGATTGCGCAAGCCGAGGCCGATCGGCCGCTGACGATCCCGCTCAAGCCGATCAACCCGATGGGCGTCTACGCCGATCAATACCAGACCGTGCCCATCCTGTGCTACCACCGCTTCGCCAGCGGCGGCGGCACTGGTGGCGGGAAGATGATCATGTCGTCGGCGAATTTCGCGGCGCAACTGGAGTGGCTGGCGCGCAATGACTATCACGTCATCCCGCTCTCGCAGCTGATCGGCTTCATGCAGGGCCGCCAGTCGCTACCGCGTCGCTCGGTGGTAATCACGATCGACGACGGCTACGAATCGGTGCACCGCGTCGCGCTGCCGCTGCTGCGCAAGTACGGTTTTGCGGCCACGCTGTTCGTGTACACCGATTTCATCGGCGCGTCCGATGCGCTGAGCTGGTCCCAACTGCAGGATCTGGAGGCCTCCGGGCTGGTCGACGTGCAGGCGCATTCCAAGACGCACCGCAACCTGATCGAACGCGATACCGCCGACTCGGATGAGCGCTACCGGGAGATACTGGAAGTCGAGGCCCGCGTGCCGCGAGAGGTGCTGGAGCGCAAGCTTGCGGTACAGGTGAAGAGCTTTGCCTACCCCTACGGCGATGCGAACCAGGCCGTCCTTGATGTGCTGACACGCCAGCGCTACCAATTGGCGGTGACGGTCAACCCCGGTGGCAACGGCTTCTTCGCGCAACCGCTGATGCTGCGCCGGACCATGATTTACGGTGACCTTGATCTCGCGGCCTTCAAGCTCAAGTTGCAGATTGTTCGTGGTGTCGGCGCACCATGAGGCCAGGCGTATGGGCAACCTTGTCGGTGCAGCTGGTTTACGCAGCGATCATGGGCTGCGCGACAAAGCCACAGGTCCAGGACGGGGTCGTCGTCGCTGAGCCCCTGCCCGCCGCCAGCCCCGAACTGTCACCGAGGGCAGTTTTCGAGCAGACGCAGCGCGAACGTGCATTGAACCTGGTGCGCCAGAAGCGCCTGGCCGACGCCGCGCTCGCGTGGGAGGTGCTCACCGTGCTTCGGCCAGACGTGGACGACTACCGTGAGCGTCTGACCGACACGCAGCGCCAGATCGATGCCGCCGTGGCCGAGCGCCTGCCACGTGCAGCGCAAGCGGCGCAGCGCGGCGAGAGCGACAGCGCGACCCAGCTCTACCTTGCGGTTTTGGCGCTGCAGCCGCTGAACGAGCCCGCGGCTGAGGCGATGCGTGCGCTTGAGCGCGAGCGCAACAAGCGCAGCTACCTCGGCAAGTTCTCGCGCTACACGCTCACGCGTCGTGCGATTGCCGATGCCGAGATGACGGGCAACGTGAACTTGCTGACGGGCCGCAACGACGTCGAACATGCCGCGCTCCTTGCTGGCGACGGCGAGTTCGATGACGCGATCGGCCTGTTGGAGCGTCGTCTTGCGACGGACAAGCAGGACGCCGCGGCGCGGCGCATGTTGGCAAGCGTGTACTACCGCAAGGCCGAGTCGCTGTTGCCGCGTGACAGTCCAGGCGCCATTGCGGCGTTGGAGAAGAGCGTGCGGGTGGATCCGTCAGACCCGCGCGCCATGGCGCGGCTCAAGCAGTTAAAGGGCGGTAGCGCAAAACCACCCGCCGTTGGCGCTTCGGCCGCCAGCGCCGTTGCCAAGCGCGCACATTGACGCGGGCCGCGCTGGCGGCTCATTTCACGTTCTTGAGCTTTTCCTGCAGCACGCGCGCGCGGTCTTGCTCGGAGCGGGCGGTGGCATTGCCAGGGTCGAGGTCCAGCACACGCTGCCAGTTGGCAACGGCGCCGGCCAGGTCCTGTTTCGTGAACGCATTTCGGGCGGCTACCGTGTAGCGTGCCACGAGCAGCTGGCGGACCTGCTCGGCCTTGCCAGCGGCGTCGCTCTGGCCGAGACCATCGGCCTTGCGATAGGCGGCCAGCGCGCGGGGCAAATCACCTGCGCGCTCCGCTGCGACCCCATCGCGCATCGCCAGTTCGCCCTGGGTTGGAGCTGGAGGTGGTGGAGGGGGTACTGGAACCGGCACCGGCGCCGGCGCTGGAGGGGCCGGTGGCGCGGGCGCTGGAGCTGGGCTGGGTTCACGGGCGGGCGTGGGGGTCGCCTCGCGCGCCGGTGCTTTGCCTGGGATGCGGATCACTTGGCCAGCCGACAGCTGCTTGGGCACCTTGATGTCGTTGTAACGAGCGAGGATGTAGAACAGATACGGGTCGCCACCGAGATAGCGCTGGGCCAGCAATGCCAGCGTATCGCCCTGTCTTACCGTGTACGAGAAGTACTCTCGACCGAGGGATGCGGGGTCGGCTGTCATCTGCTTCGTCAGGCTCAGCGCGATCCGGCTCTGCGGGTCGAGGGCAAGCGCACGTTTGAGCTCGGCACGTGCCGCGTCCTCATTGCCCGACTGCAGTATGTCGGCGGCTGCGAGCGCAATCTTCTGCGCCTGCTGTCGGGATTCAGGCGAGGCGGGCAGGCCGGGCGGCTGCGGTTGTGGCTGCTGGTCGGGCTGCGGGAGGGGCGCCGATTCAGGCGCGGGCAGCGGTGGCTTGCCGTCGGCGGACGGCGTCCGCGGCGGCTGCTCGCATGCCGAGAGCACGCCGGCGAACAGCATCAGAAGGACAGTCCGTTTCATCGACATCGATCGGGTGGGTTCGCTGAGTTTGTCGTTGTTTGAGCTTCGTTGCCCGGCGTGGGCTGACGCACGAGTGAGGCCTGTCACGGGAACACGGTCGCGGGCCGAGTGCCCAACCGATTATCGACCGGAGCCTGCAGCGCGTACAAGCGTATGGCTGAACCGGCTCGCGTGACTTTCGTTCATTGTTGGGATGCGCCGCGACGACGACCATGCGAGAGCAGCCCGAGATTCGGTCGCGGGCTCGTCGGGGCTGCCCACACGCTTCCATGGTGCTCTATGGCATTGACGGATGAACGACCATGACCCTCACCCTGCGCGCAGTCTCGCTCAACGACCACCCGCTGACCCAGCCGATCACCGCGCATTTCGACGCGGAAGGCGGCAGCGTCGGGCGCTCCGATCACAACACGCTTGCTTTGCCCGACCCTGAGCGTCACATCTCGCGCCAGCATGCCGAGATCCGCGTGAGCGAGCGCGGCTACGTGATCAAGAACATTGGCAGTTCGAATCCGATCGTCGTAGGCGGGCAGGCGCTGGCTCGCGGCGAATCGGCGCCGCTGGCGCATCGCGACCAAGTGCGCATCGGCGGCTACCTGCTCGAAGTGATCCATGAAGACAGCCACGATGAAGAAGCCGACACCGTGGTGCGGGGCCGTGCTGCCGTCGATGCCTTGGCGCCAGGGGCAGCGCGCCGCTCGGCGGTATCGGCAGGTGGCGGGATGGCGGCGCGCAACGTGTCGGGTGCTGCGCTGGCCGGCCCGGGCGACCTGAGTGCACCGCTGTCGCGCAGCAACCCGTTCGCCGACCTGCTGGGAGACCCCACACCGGTACACGCCGCGCCGCAGGCCGCCGCCACGCCGCGGCTGGTCGATCCCTTCGCCAATCCGCTGCCCGCGGCGGCTGGCGTGTCGGCGTCTTCGGCCGCGTGGGCACCCGCGGCGCCGGCCCCCGGCCGGGCCCTGCTGCCCGACGACTTCGATCCGTTCGCTGCGCCCGCGCCGCCGCCCACTGCGCCCTCAGGGCCGGCTGTGGCGCGCGGGGGGGTATTCGACGACCTGATCCCGAGTGCTGCGCCCGCGTCCATCGACCAGCTCTTCGGCCTGCAGTCCGGTGAACGCGATCCGCTCGCCGATTTCATGGCCGACGCGGCGCTTGGCCGCGCCAGCGGCCCAGCTGCCTCGGAAGGTGGTGGTCGGCTGTCCACCGACCCAATGGCGATGTTCGACGAGGTGCGCGTTGCGCGTGCGGCCTCTGCTCCCACACCGTCGGACCACGTGCCCGAGCTGCGTTCGGCATTCGTGCCGCCGGTGGTTGCACGCGTGGCGGTTGCGCGGGTGCTCCCCGCGCAGCCCGCGGTGCAAGCGCCGCTGTCGGCCGCCGAGGAAGCGACCCTGCCGACCGGCGACGCGGCATGGCACGGCGACCCCCGCGAACTGTGGGCCGCGTTCTGCGAAGGGGCTGGCGTGTCGGTCGATCCGCCGCAGGGCGTCAACCCCGATCTCATGCGTGTCGTCGGCGGTGTATTGCGTGCGTCGGTAGCGGGCACGCTGCAACTGATGACGGTGCGTGCCACCGCAAAGCACGAGTTGCGCGCGCAGGTCACGATGATCCAGGCCCGCAACAACAACCCGCTCAAGTTCTCGCCCGACGCGCGTTCGGCGCTAGAGCAGATGCTGCAGCCGCCGGTGCGAGGCTTCCTCGCAGGCCCGGCCGCGATGACCGACGCGATGCACGACCTGGTTGGCCACACCATCGGCACCATGGCCGGCACGCGCGCTGCGCTCGAAGGCGTGTTGGACCGCTTCACGCCGCGGCAGCTCGAAGCCAAGCTGGCCGGCAAATCGGTGCTGGACAGCGTGCTGCCGATGAACCGCAAAGCCAAGCTCTGGGAGCTGTACCTGCAGCACTTCGAGGCCATACGAAACGAGGCCCAGGACGACTTCCAGTCGCTGTTCGGCCGTGCCTTCCTGGCCGCCTACGAGCAGCAGCTCGACCGCTTGCAGCGCGAAGAGACCGACCAGGGTTGAGCTCGCGATGTTCGACATCACCGTCGCCACCTGTAGCGAACCCGGGCGGCGCGCTTCGAACGAAGACGCGCTGTGCGCCGGGCGCGCCGGCTCCACACGGTACGCCGTGGTGTCCGATGGCGCCGGCGGCCACGACCGCGGCGCCGAGGCCTCGCGGCGCGTCGTTGATCACATCGAGGCCTCGCTGCAAGCGGCCGCCTCAGCGTTCGGCGCCGAGCATCTGACGCAGGCGCTGCTGGCTTCGCATGTCGCACTGCAGCTCGAACAGGTGGGCGCACAGGGGCGCCGGCGCATGCACGCGACGGTGGTCGCGCTGTGGATAGACACCCGTCATAACCGCGTCGTTTGGTCGCACGTGGGCGACTCGCGTCTGTACCGCTTTCGCTATGGCGCCATCGATATCGTGACGGCCGACGACAGTGTCGTGCAACGCATGCTCGAAGGCGGAGTGCTGACGCCGGAGCAGGCGCGGGGCCACCCGATGAAGAATCAGCTGCTCGCGGCCGTTGGGATGCAGGACGGTGTTGAGCCGCACACGACCGCCGAGGCGGTTGCGCTCGACGACGGCGATGTGTACCTGCTATGCACCGATGGCTGGTGGGATGTGCTGAGCGACGCCGAGATGACCAGTACCCTCGCCGCGGCCGATACGCCACAAGAGTGGCTCGATGCGATGCGCGCGCTCATCGTCGCGCGCGCGGCACCGAGCCAGGACAACTTCAGCGCGATCGCCGTGTGGATCTCCGACCCCACCGAATGCACGCAATCGATGATCGACGCCGATGAGACGGTGGCTGCGCCCTTGCACGCGTCGTAGGGCGGGGGCGGGGCGGCGCGGTGGCGCAGCGACGCCCGCGCGGGTCACGCTCTCAGCCGGACAGCATCTGCGCGAAGCTCGTCGGGTCCGGCAGTCCTGACACCAGACTCACGGCAGTCGCGGCGGCGGCGCTCTGGCGCCACCATATCGAGCCGCCCTTGAAGCGAGCAAGCAGCTCGTCGGCCGCCATCGCGTGAAGCCACTCGCCGATCGAGTCGCGCAGGCCCAGCGCGTAGTGTTCGCCGCCCGAGATCGGCCGCGGCGACAAGGCTGGGGGCGCGCCCTGTGTCGGCCACGGGGGGGCGTTGGCAAGGGCCTGTTCGAAGGTCTCGATCGTCGCGAGTTCGCCGAGCGTGCCCGTGGCCGCGTGAGCGAGGTGATCGAACCAGGCTTCGAGGTGGTTGAGCGCGATGCTGTCCAGCGGGGGCAACGTGCGCCGCTGCGCGATCAACAGCGGGAAGTAGCGGCCGACGTTGTCGCAGCTCGGCATAAGCACGCCGAACCACCAGTGCTCGTCGACGACGCCCGGAGCCCAGGCGAAGCGCATCACCGGTGCGGTGAGATAGGCATCGAGCCAGTGCTCGCCGAGTTGCTGGCGGCTCGCGTTCAGGGCCAGCGACAGCCAGGCATCTCCCGTCTGAACGAACTCGACGGGTAGCCGACGCTGCGCGAAGTCGCCCAGCGTCGAGAGCTTGCCGTACCAGCCCGGCGCGTCCCGCCCCCCCGGCTCGACAGGCGCGATCACAGGCTGGACGGGCATGAGAAGTCTGCCAACTCGCGCAGCCCGAACGGGTTGCGCACGCTGCTGGTGGTGACGTCGAACACCGCCTTGCGGCCATCCACATCGAAGGTGGCGCGAAACTTCTCGGGCGAGGGGCCGGGCTCGATGCGCACCCGGTCGAACATGCGGAAAAGCGCCCAGGGGCCGTCTGTGGACATCCCCGAATTGCCGTTTCCACTCGGCGGCGAAATCTGCACCCGGACCTGCGAACTGCCACGCGGGCCGGGCCACTGCACCGAGGTCGGGATTTGCGGCCCGTGGGCATAGCGCACGACCTGACCGTCGACATCGAGGATGAACTGGCTGAGTTCCTTGTCCATCTCGACCGGCTTGAACTCGAGCTTGAGCGACACGGTATTGCCGGCCGGGAAGAAGGTGTCGCGGATCACCGCGGCGCGCTGGAACTGGGGCAGCGTACCGACGTCGGTGCCCAGCGGCGTGCCGTTCACCGGCTTGAACTTCCAGGTCGGCCGCGCCGCGGTGTCGACGTAAGGCGCGAGCTTGTCCTGCACCAGGTGGTCGATCTTGCCGCCCGGCCCGAAGACCTGCGCGAAATCGGTCGGTGTGGCTTCGAGCGTGGCGTGGCGGTCGATCGGATAGCGCCGCGCAATCGCCTGATTGCAGAACTCGCCGACCTGGGCCCGCACCTCCTCGCTGAGGATCTGCCGCATCAAGATCTGCGATACGTTCGCGCTGCTGTTGCCGAGCGTGGTGACCATCGAGCGCGCCGGCTCGGGCAGGCGCGGCGCGTCGGCCTTGACCTTGTCGGGCACGGGCGACGGGGGCGGGACGACCTTGCTGTCCAGTGCGGTCTTGTCCACCTGCATCTTGAGGTAGACCTCGCCGATCAGCGCCATCGTGTCGTCGATCGGCGCCTTGCCACCTTCGGGCGCGGTGACGAACTGACGCAACAGTGCAAAGCGGTCGTCGACGATGCTTTCTTGCGGCGCGCCGGAGGGCAGGGGCCGGTTCGGGGCGAGGGCGTCCCTCAGTGCATCGCTGCCTTTCTTAAGGATGCCTTCGCCCGTTTTCTGGACCTTCTGCATGACACCCTTGTCGGCTGCCGCGCCAAGCGTCGTCTGCTTCGACAGCGCGCGCATCAGCACCGGGAACGGGCTGTCAGAGGCCGACAGCAGGCGCGCGGTCTGGAGCGACTGCGACAGGCTGGTCAGCGGCACGATGCGGATGTCGGCGATGAAAGTTTCCCAGGCCGTGGCGTACTCGGTCAGGTAAATGCGCCGCACGCTGTCAGCAAGCGAGTCGCCGCCAGAAAGCGCCGCAGCGGCCGCGCTTCGGGCCGGCTCCGTGACGCCCAACACCCAGCCCTGTTCGTCGGCGAGTTCGGCACTGACTCGGCCGACCTCGTTTTGGAAGCCCTTGTGATAGCCGTCATAGGAGAACAGGCCCGCAACGCCTTGGTTGAAACTGCCATTGGTTCGTGCGAACACGAGTGCTGCGTTGGTGCCGGCAGCGCGGCTGATCGTGAACTCGGGATAGTCTGCACCCAGGCCCTGTTGACGCATGCGGTTGTAGACGCGCTGTGGCAGGGCAACGCTGGAGAGCTGTGTGCGTGTGGCGGCGATTAGCGGCGCGTCTTCGGGAACGGGCGAGACGAATGCGGATTTCGCGAGCAAGCCATCGAGATGCTGGCTCAGTTGGGCACGCTGCTCGCCGCTCAGGTCGCGGTTCAGGCGCGCGTCCCAGTCGCGTTCGAAGTAGGTCTTCAGCGCCTTCGGGTCGAAGCGCTGCGGGTCGTGCAGCATCAGGTAGGTCTTCAGCGCCTCGTACTGCGACTCGGTTGCGTCGCCGCCCTGGCGCAGTTGTTCTTCGACTCGCAGTGCCAGGCGTGGCTGCACCGCATCGACCAGCATGTTCCCGTAGGCCGCCCGCGCGGCACTGTCAAGTTTGCGGCCCTGGAACAGACCATAGCCGAGCGACCACGGCACGGCGTCACCCGCGCCCGGACTTGCCAGCTGGCGCGTCGCTTCGAGCGCCGGGATGACCGGTAGCAGGTCGGGCGAGTTGCGGTTCGGCGTGGTCTGGATCATCTGGCGCACCGCGTCCACACGCTGGGCCACGCCGGCCACGTAGCGCCGGTTGTTCATATAGCTGATGCCCCAGGCCGTGATTGCGCTGACGGTGACGATGCCGACCAGCCCATAGCCTGCGACCGCGAGCTGCGTGCGCCTGCGCTCCCACTTCAAGTTGGTACCCGCAAGCCCGCTCTCGGCGAACACCACCTCGCTGAGCAGCTTGGACAGAAAGTAGCTCTTGCCGCTGGACTGGTTGGGTGCAAGCATGGCGTGCTCGAGCCGGTAGCTGCGCGCGACGCTGCCCAGGATGCGATCGATCGGCGTGCCTTCTTGCGTGCCGCTGATGAAGTACACACCGCGCAGCATCGGCTGTGCATCGAACTGCGAGCCCGAGAACACCGCGTCTACGAACTCGTGCAGCACCGGCCCGATGCCGGCGAACTGGCTCGGGAATGCGTAGATCGCAGCCCGGCGTTGCGCATCGCGCTCGCCTTGCAGACGGTTGATCATGCCGTCGATCAAGCGCTGCTGCAGCAACTCGAACTCGGCGTCGAAGCGGCCGAGACCAGCTGCGTGTGCCTCGGACCGCGCGGCCCCGTCGAGCGCGAACGTGAAGCCCCAGGGGGTGGCGCGCTGATCTTTGTCCAGCGTGGCGAAGTAGTCCATGAACCCGGCCATCAGGTCGCATTTGGTGACCATCAGGTAGATCGGAAAACGGATGCCCAGGTCTTGCTGCAACTCCTGCACGCGCAGGCGCACGGTGGCTGCGTGGCGCGCTCGCTCGTCGGCGCTGCGCGTTAGCAGGTCGGGCAGCGCCACCGTGACGAGCACCCCGTTGACCGGCTGGCGCGGTCGGGCCTTTGTCAGCATCTTCAGGAACCCGCTCCAGGTGCTGTGGTCGGTTTCGCGGTCACTGTCTTGCGTGGTGAAGCGGCCGGCGGTGTCGATCAGGACAGCCCGGTCGGTGAACCACCAGTCGCAGTTGCGCGTGCCGCCAACTCCGCGCACCGCGTGGTCACCCACGGTCTCGGCAAGCGGAAACTTGAGGCCGCAGTTGTGCAACGCCGTGGTCTTGCCCGAGCCCGGCGCGCCGATGATCAGGTACCAGGGCAGCTCGTACAGGTAGCGCCCGCCGAACTTCGCCGACCAGCCCGACAACACCTTGCCCGAGCCGAAGCGTGCGCGCCGCAACGTGAGCAGTGCGCGCTCGAAGCGCTCGCGTACCGCGGCGAGGTCGGGGCTCTCGGCCTCGTTTCTTGCTTCGGGTGGCGCGGCCATCAACTGGTTGACGACGGCCGCGTTGCCACGCCGCGCGCGCCAGGCGTTCCACGCGACGATCAGAAAAACGAAGCCGACCACGACGCCGATCGCGATCCAGCGCGCTCGCTCGGTCTCCAACGGCACGCGCCCACCGAACGCGATCATCTCGCCGACGTTCCAGATGACGAACGAAACCGCGAGCAACAGCACTGCGATCAGCACCCAACGGTTGAAGACCAGGCCGAGCAGCTTCTTCATGGCTTGCTCGACGGCGTGGCCACCGATGTCGGCGGCACCACGCCCGCGGGCGCCGCGCCGCGCCCGACCATCAGCGTGACCTCGACGCGACGGTTCATCGCGCGGTTGCCCGGGCTGTCGTTGGCCAGCAGCGGTTCGCTGTCGGCGCGGCCCTCGGCGGTGATGCGTTCGGGCGGCAACTTGCGCGCGATCAGCAGGTCGCGCACCGTCCGCGCCCGTTCCTCGGAGAGGTGCCAGTTCGACGGAAAGCGCGCCGAGCGCATCGGC
>JANYBE010000310.1 GCA_025360945.1 Rhizobacter sp.
GATCTGGAATGAATTCCTTCGGCACCACGCCACCCTTGGTCGCGTCGACGAACTCGAAGCCCTTGCCCGGTTCTTGCGGCTCGATCTTCAGCACCACGTGGCCGTACTGGCCCTTGCCGCCCGACTGGCGCACGAACTTGCCTTCGACATCCGACACCGGCTTGCGAATGGTTTCGCGGTAGGCGACCTGTGGCTTGCCAACGTTGGCCTCAACGCCGAACTCCCGCTTCATGCGGTCGACGATGATTTCCAGGTGCAACTCGCCCATCCCCGAGATGATGGTCTGGCCCGATTCTTCGTCGGTCTTGACGCGGAACGACGGATCTTCCTGCGCCAGACGACCCAGCGCGATGCCCATCTTTTCCTGGTCCGGCTTGGTCTTGGGCTCGACGGCCTGCGAGATCACCGGCTCCGGGAAGATCATCTTTTCAAGCGTGATGATGGCTGTCGGATCGCACAGCGTTTCGCCCGTGGTTACTTCCTTCAGGCCCACGCAGGCAGCAATGTCACCGGCCAGAATTTCCTTGATTTCTTCGCGCTGGTTGGCGTGCATCTGCAAGATGCGACCGATGCGCTCCTTCTTGCCGCGGATCGGGTTATAGACCGAGTCGCCCGACTTCAGGACGCCCGAATAGACGCGCACGAAGGTCAGCTGGCCGACATACGGGTCGGTCATCAGCTTGAACGCCAGCGCAGCGAATTTCTCTTCGTCGGTGCGATGACGCACGACCGGCTTGTCGTCGTCGTCGGTGCCGGGCACCGGTGGGATGTCGGCCGGCGACGGCATGAAATCGACTACGCCGTCGAGCATGCGCTGCACGCCCTTGTTCTTGAACGCCGAGCCGCAGAACATCGGCTGGATTTCAGCAGCGATCGTGCGCGTGCGGATCGCGAGCTTGATCTCGTCCTCGGACAGGTCGCCCGATTCGAGGTACTTGTTCATCGTCTCTTCGCTCGACTCGGCCGCGGCTTCGAGCATGTTCTCTCGCCACTTCTTGGCGTTTTCGAGCAGGTCGGCGGGGATCTCGCGGTAGTCGAACTTCATGCCTTGGGAGGCCTCGTCCCAGATGATCGCCTTCATCTTGATGAGGTCGATCACGCCGGTGAAGTTTTCTTCGGCACCGATTGGAATGACGATTGGCACGGGGTTCGCGTTCAGGCGAGCCTTCATCTGCTCGACGACCTTGTAGAAGTTCGCGCCGGTGCGGTCCATCTTGTTGACGAACGC
This sequence comes from Rhizobacter sp., assembly GCA_025360945.1. GTDB lineage: Bacteria > Pseudomonadota > Gammaproteobacteria > Burkholderiales > Burkholderiaceae_C > LMDS01. Next base: position 1,229 of record JANYBE010000310.1, read on the forward strand.
AAGGCGCGGCACCTTGTACTTGTTGGCCTGGCGCCAGACGGTTTCCGATTGCGGCTGCACACCGCCCACGGCGCAGTACACCATGCACGCGCCATCGAGCACGCGCATCGAACGCTCGACTTCGATCGTGAAGTCGACGTGGCCCGGCGTGTCGATGATATTGATGCGGTGCTCGGGGAAGCCGAGCTCCATGCCTTTCCAGAAGCAGGTCGTCGCGGCCGACGTGATCGTGATGCCGCGCTCCTGCTCCTGCTCCATCCAGTCCATCGTGGCCGCGCCATCGTGCACCTCACCGATTTTGTGGTTCACACCCGTGTAGAACAGGATGCGCTCGGTGGTCGTGGTCTTGCCGGCGTCGATGTGAGCCGAAATGCCGATGTTGCGATAGCGCTCGATGGGGGTCTTGCGGGCCATGATGGCACTCCAAATGCGTGAGCCGCTCGCGGGTTCGTGTAAACCCGATGAGCGGCCGGGACGGAAAGACTGAAAAGTTAGAATCGGAAGTGTGAGAACGCCTTGTTGGCTTCGGCCATGCGGTGCACTTCGTCGCGCTTCTTCATCGCGCCGCCACGGCCTTCCACGGCCTCGAGCAACTCGTTCGCGAGGCGTTGCGCCATCGACTTCTCGCCGCGCTTGCGGGCCGATTCCTTGAGCCAGCGCATGGCAAGCGCCACACGGCGCACCGGGCGAACTTCCACGGGAACCTGGTAGTTCGCACCGCCAACGCGGCGTGACTTCACCTCAACCATCGGCTTGATGTTGTTCAGCGCGGTGATGAAGATTTCGAGCGGGTCCTTGCCCGACTTCTTCTCGACCTGCTCGAGGGCACCATAAATGATGCGCTCGGCAATGGCCTTCTTGCCCGACTCCATGATGACGTTCATGAACTTGGACAGATCAACCGAACCGAACTTCGGATCGGGGAGGATGTCCCGTTTGGGGACTTCGCGACGACGAGGCATTTCTCTTCCTTTTGCTTCAGTTGGCGAGGTACTTTCGCACCCGCCGCGGACAACCTATACGAGGCCATCCACTTACTCGGCAAGCCGGGATGACTTGCCGCGAGATGCATCGGCCAGCATGACGCCGCCCGATGACAGGTTGGTGGCGCTTAGGCCTTCTTGGGACGCTTGGCGCCGTACTTGGAGCGCGACTGCTTGCGGTCTTTCACGCCTTGCAGGTCGAGCGAGCC
>JANYBE010000354.1 GCA_025360945.1 Rhizobacter sp.
CGCCAGGCCGGGGCCGCGGCCAGGCGCGCGCCCCACCAGGCGGGCTGCGCGGTGGTCACGCCGTCGCCCGAGTTCGTCCCGGGTTTGAGTGGGTTGGTCACTTTGCGGTCCTGGGCCATCTGATCGCGGTCATTCTAGGCAGCGCACCCCGACGCCTGAGCGTCTTTCGCACGAAAGGAATTCCATGAACAGAAGACGTCTCGTGCAGGCCGCCGCGGCCATGCCGCTGCTGGCAAGCACAATCCCCGCGTTGTTCGCCAAGACGATTGCAAAGACGCCGCCCCTGGGCTTGCGCCGCGTCCGCCCCGGCGATCCGGGTTGGCCTTCGGACGCGCTGTGGGGGCAGCTCGGGCGCGACGTCGGGGGTCGTCTCGTGAAGGTCGCCCGGCCGCTGGACGCGTGCCGCGACGCGCCGACTGCCGCTGCCTGCACTGAGCTCTTCAAGTCGTTGAAGAATCCGTATTTCATAGGCGATGCGGTCGGCCTGACGCAGTCGCTCGGCTGGGTCGATGCCTGGACATCGCAGCCGAGCGTGTATGCGGTGGCCGCCCGCACCACCGACGATGTCGTGGCCGCTGTCAACTTCGCCCGCCAGCACAGCCTGCGACTGGTCGTGAAGGGCGGAGGCCACAGCTACCAGGGCACCTCCAACGCGCCGGACTCCCTGCTGGTCTGGACGCGAAAGATGAACGACGTCGCTCTTCACGATGCGTTCGTCGCGACGGGATGCCAGGCGCAGGCGAAGCCGACGCGGGCGGTCACGGTCGGGGCCGGCGCGCTGTGGGCGCATGTCTACGACGTGGTCACGACCCGAGCGGGCGGCTATGTCCAGGGTGGCGGCTGCATGACGGTGGGCGTGGCCGGGCTGGTTCAGAGCGGCGGCTTTGGGAGCTTTTCCAAGGCCTTCGGGCTGGCCTCGGGAAGCCTGCTTCAGGCCGAGGTCGTCACCGCCGATGGTGTCGTTCGCACTGCCAACGCCTGCACGAATCCGGACCTGTTCTGGGGGCTCAAGGGTGGCGGCGGTGGCAGTCTGGGCGTGGTCACCCGGCTCACCCTGCGGGTCCATGAACTGCCCGAGACCTTCGGCGCCGTAAACATGACGATCAAGGCCACATCTGCGCCCGCGTTCCGCCGGCTCATCGGCCTGATCGTCGACTTCTACAGCCACAGCCTGATGAACCCGCACTGGGGTGAGCAGATCCGTTTGCGTCCCGACGACGTCCTCAAGATCTCGATGGTGTTCCAGGGGCTGGACCGCAGCCAGGCACAAGCGGCCTGGCAACCGTTCATGGATTCGCTCGCCGTCGCACCCGAGGAATTCAAGGTCGAGCTCTCGCCGCTGAAGATCGTGTCGACGTCGGCCCGGGACTTCTGGGCGCCGACGATGATCAAGAGGCTCCTCGGCTTCATCAGCAGCGACGACCGGCCCAGCGCACCGAAGGGCAACGTGTTCTGGCCCGGCGATCAGGGGCAGGCGGGTCAGGTCCTGCACGGCTACCAATCCGCCTGGCTTGCAGCGGCGCTTCTGCGCGACGAACGACGCCCAGCCTTTTGTGATGCCCTGTTTGCTGCGACCCGGCATTGGGGCTTGTCTTTGCACGTGAATAAGGGCCTTGCCGGCGCCCCCGCCGAGACGATTGTCGCGGCCAGGGACACTGCGATGAACCCGGCCGTGCTGGACGCCTTCGCGTTGGTGATCCTCGGCGCGCAGGGGCCGCCGGCCTATCCCGGCGTTGCGGGTCACGAGCCCGACGCCGTGCTGGCGCGCCAGCGCGCGCAGGCCATCGAACGCGCGATGAGCGAACTGCGCAAGCAGGCGCCGAACGCCGGCGCCTATGTGTCGGAGAGCAACTTCTTCGAACCGGACTGGCAACAGTCTTTCTGGGGTTCGAACTACCCGGCCTTGCTGGCGGTGAAGGAGAAGTACGACCCCGACGGCCTCTTCTTCATCCACCACGGCGTCGGCAGCGAACGCTGGAGCGCCGACGGTTTCACGGCGCTGAAGTGATCCCGCGCAAAACCTGCGTGGCCGCGCGTGCACCCTGGTACATCGCCTCCTCGAATACCGAATAGGTTGACAGGTCGGTGTGCCCGAAATGCACGCGGCGTTGCGGCGCTGCGAGCGCGCGCAGCGCGGCGCTGCTGCGCAGTCCCGGCACCGGGATGCTCATGGCATGGCCATAGCGCATCAGGTCGATCTGCTTGAGCTTGCGCGGCAGGTCGGGGTGCACGCGCGCGAGCTCCTGCACCACCGCCTGGGACCATGTCGACCATGGCTCATCGAGCAAACGCGCGCGTTGTTGGGCCAACTGCGCGGGCGTGTTGCCGCCCAGCGCCCAGTACGCGGTGAGCACCGTCGGCCCAGGGATGCTGCGCGTGCTCTGGTGCATCGCGTCGACATAGCCAAGCGTGGGCAGTGCGCTGCCGGCGTCGTAGATCACGTTGTCCCACGAGGGCGGCGCACCGGGGTGGTCGTCCAGGACCTGGTCGAGGTGCAGGTTGCTCACCAGCCAAGGTGCATGCCGCATCGTCGCGGCGGCCTGGGTCAACGCCGCGAGCGGCGTGGCCAGCAGGCGTGCGGCGATGAAGAGCGGCACGGCGAGGACGAGGCGCCCGGCCGTCCAGCGCTCGCCGCGCTGCGCGCGCGCGTTCCATACATCGACGCTCACGTCGCTGCGGTTCTCGGTCACGCGCAGCGCGACCATGCCCGTGTGAATGCGTTCGTCTAGAGGTGCGGCCAGGCGTTGGCTCAGCCACGCGTTGCCCTCGGGCCAGGTCAGCAGGCCATCGCGCTCGGGCACACCCTCGCCCGGCGCGTGAAAGCCGTGACGGCTCGCGAAGTAGTGCAGCCCGGCCCAGGCAGAGACCTGGGCCGCGCCGGCGCCGTAGTCGTCGCGGCAGCAGTAGTCGAGGTACCAGCGCAGCGCCGGTACGTTCAGTCCTTGCGCGTCCAGCCAGGGCGCGAAGGCGACAGCGTCGAGTGCCTCGAGCGCTGGTGACCAGCTGCTGCGCGCGGTGGGCATGCTGAACGCGCCGCCCTCGCCCGCGCGGTCAACCGCAGCGCTGAACTGGCGGTACTGTGCGAGCGTGGCCACACGCTGATCGGCCGGTAGCGCCTCGATCGGCGGCAGCAGACCTTCGACCCAGTGGCCGGCGATGTTGAGCCGCTCCTGTGGGCTGTGGCACAGCTGGCGTTCGTCGTAGACCGGTTGACCGGCTTCGGTGCGACGCAGGCCCAGTGCTTCGAGCAGCTCGATGACCTCGACCGCCTGCTCGCTCGGCACCGGCAGGTAGTGCGCGCCGAGCGGGCACGCCATGCCGGCGATGCGGTGGCCGCGGCTGTTGCCGCCGGCAACGTCTTCGAGGTCAAGGACATGCACATCGTCGACGCCGCGCTGCGCCAGTGTTCGCGCAGCAGCCAAGCCGCACACGCCGGCACCTACGACGAGCACCGACGCGCGGCGCTGCGTCTCGGCTGGCGGCAGACTGCCGGACTTCACCTCCCGCAGGCGGTGGCCGCGCTGCGCGTTCGCGCCGACCCAGCCACCGGTGTAGGCCGCCGGCGCGCCCCGCGTGCAGCCTGCGAACGGCAGCGCAGCCGCGGCGCCAAGCAGGTTGCGCCGTTGCACGTTCACTGGTGCACCCTGCCCCACTCGTCCTCGAAGGTCTGAACCAGCACCTGGTTTGACAGCCGGTTCACCTGCGTCGTCACGCGCGCCATGTCGAGCGGAAAGTTGAACAGCGTCGGCAGGTCGGCCACGCTCAGGAAGCGCAAGCCTTCGGGCAACGCCGTGGGCATTCGGAACGGCCGGCGACTCGCGAGGATGAACCCCCACTCGCCGAAGCTCGGCACATGCGCGTGGTACGGCGCGGTCCCCAGGCCGGCGGCTTCGATCGTGGTCGCGACGGTCCAGAAACTCTTGCGCGCGATCAGCGGTGATGTGGTCTGCACGACCGCAAAGCCGCTCGCGTTCAGGTGCTGGTCGATCAGCCGGTAGAAGCTCGCGGTGTAGAGCTTGCCAATCGAGAAGTTGGTCGGATCCGGGAAGTCGGCCACGATCACATCGAAGCTATCGGTGTTCTGCTCGAGCCACGCGAACGCATCGGCGTTCACCACCTTGAGTTTTGGCGAGAGAAGCGAGTCGGCATTCAGCTGGCGCAACAGCGGCTGCGTCGAGAAGAGTTGCGTCATGTGCGGATCGAGCTCGACCAGCGTGACGCGCTCTACGCTGGCGTACTTGAGGATCTCGCGCGCCGCCATGCCGTCGCCGCCGCCCAGCACCAGCACGTTCTTCGGCGCGCCGTGTGCGGCCATCGCCGGGTGGACGAGCGCCTCGTGGTAGCGGTACTCGTCGCGCGAATGGAACTGCAGGTTGCCGTTCAGGAACAGCCGCACGCCCTGCTTGCTCGCAGTGACGACGACGCGCTGGTACGCGCTGGTTTCGCTGTACAGCACGTGGTCGGCGTAGAAGCGGTCTTCGGCCCAGGTCGTCACTGCATCGGCGGCGACGAACGCGGCGAGCAGCGCGGCGATCGTCAACGCGCAGGCCAGTGCGTGCGCGGCAAAGCGCCGCAACTCGCCGCGGAACAACAGCAACGCCCACACCGCCACGGCCGCGTTGAGCAGACCAAAGAACGCGCCGGTGCGGATCAGCCCGAGATGCGGCACCAGCAGGAGCGGGAACGCGATCGCGACCGCGAGTGCACCGAGGTAGTCGAAGGTCAGTACCTGCGAGACCAGGTGGCCGAGCCCGCCGCCCTCGTGTCGGTTGTGACGCCTCAGCAGACGCATCACAAGCGGAATCTCGAGCCCGACCAGAACGCCCACCGCCAGCACCAGCAGGTACAGCGCGAAGCGAAACGAGCCGCCGCTTAGCGACTGCAACGCAAACAGCGCCGCGGGCATCAGGCCGCCGACCAGCCCGACCAGCAGCTCGATGCGCAGGAAATGCGCGACCAGTTGCCGCTCGAAGAAGCGCGACAGGTACGAACCCACGCCCATCGCGAACAGGTAGGTGCCAATGACGGTCGAGAACTGCAGGATCGAATCGCCCAGCAGGTAGCTCGCCAGCGTGCCGGCCGCAAGCTCGTACACCAAGCCACAGGCCGCGACGACGAAGACCGACGCGAGCAGCGCGACCTCGACGGGGCGAACCGAAGCGCGTTCCCCCACGGGGCTCAGAACCTCGGCCACTCGGTTGGGCCGCTCACCCGTGCACCGCGGCCGCGACGATCAAGCCGATCGCGATGCACATCGAGCCGACGACGATCGCCAAGGCCATGTTCTTCTTCTCGATGATTTCTCCCCACAGGTGGTAGGGTGTTAGCTTGTCGATGATGACGAAGCAGACCACGAAGATCGCCACGCCGATCAACGCGAACAAGATCGAGCCGACGATGACGCCGGGCTTCATCCACTCAATTCCCATCATGGCGAACCTCCAGTCTGTGCATTCAAAAATGGCGGGCGGTCACTTGTGCCCGCCGCCCCCGCTCGAAAAACCGCCGTACGAACCACCGCCGGTGCGGTAGCCGCTGCTACCGGAGCCATCGCCGCCGCTGCAACGAAACAGCAGCAGCATCACGATGATGATCGCGCCCCAGATCAGGATCTTCACCAGAATCGACGAGGCGTTCAGCGCCGTCGGCAGCGCATCGCGCTTCACCGCGGCGGCCTTGTCAGGCGCAAGCCTGAACGCCTTCATCACCTGATCGGCGCTCAGCGCGTCGCCGCCCGACCAGACGATCTCCGACGCGTCACCGGAGCCGGTCGCCTCGCGGTTCAGCCGCTTCGAGGCAGCCGCGCCGGTGCCCTGGTAGTCGGCGTTGAGCGTGCGCTGATTCTTCGTGACCTGCCAGTAGAACTCGCCGAGCACGTAGGTGACCATGCCGGTGTAGTCGTAGAGCTTGCGGTAGGCCGCACCCTGGTACTTCACGCTGTTGCCGCTGCCCTCGGGTACGCCCGTGATCGGTGCCGTCCAGCTCCAGCCGTCCTGCGCATCGACGATGAACGCAAAGCCCTCGGTGCGGTGGTACAGCAGATATTCGCGCCAGAAGCTCTGTTCGTCGTCGGCGCCTTGCGCCACTTCGCAGCGCTCGACGTAGCCGACCACCTGCCACGGCAGCACGGTGCCGCGCGTCAGCGCCAGCGTGCCGGTGCTGCCGAGCGGGATCAGCGGTTCGGAGCCGTTCTCCTGCGCGTAGTGCGCCAGATCGCCACCCACGCCTTGCGACACATCGACGACCGAGGCGCATTGATGGCAGACGATGGACTGCGTCGTCGACAGCTTGATGTCGAGCGCTGCGCCGCAGTTCGGGCACTCCACGCCGCGCGCCTTGAGCGTCTTCTCGCTCGCCTGCGCGAGGCCGGTCATCGCGAGCTCGGTGATTGCCACCGAACGGCCCATGGACCAGCGCGGTTGGCCCGGTTCGCTGTAGTCCAGCGTGCCGACTTCGCCGCGCGCGTTGCGCAGGTCGGAGACAACGAAGCCGCGGGTCAGGTTGGGCGTATACGGCAGCTCGCCCTGCGCCGCGATCAGCTTTGCGGCGCTGACCGACGCGACGGTCCATGGCTGCCCCGCGAGCATCAGCGGCGCGCCGGCCTTCAGGCTGGTCGCGGCCGGAGTGCCGCCTTCGAGCGGCGCATCGAGCGCCAGTACATAGCGGCCGTTGTCCTCGCTCAGCCAGGCCGACTTGCCGTTGTCGAACAGCGCGTGCCACTCGTTCCAGGTGCCTTCGGCATAGCGGAATTGCAGCCGCCCGACCAGCGTGAACGCGACACCCTGAAACTTGCCGGCGGCACCGAGCTGCAATGGCGAGTGATCGTCGAACAGCTCGGCGCTCTCGCCGATCTTGCGTAGCGCGTCGCCCTCGCGCACGACCGTACTCTTGCAGAAGCTGCAGACGGCGAAGACCGACGCCGGCGAACGAAAGTCCACCGGCGCGCCGCAATTCGGGCACGCCGCGCGATAACCGCGCTGCGGTGACTGCTCGGTGGCCAATGAAGAGTCTCTACACGAGCTTCTTCAGCAGCTCAGCCTTCTTCGCGTCGAACTCTTCCTGCGTCAGGATGCCCTTGATCTTGAGCTCGCCGAGCTTCTCGAGCGTGGCCATCACGTCGTCGGGCCTCACGCCGGCAGACGCGGCAGCCGCAGCCGCCGCGTTCTGGCCCTGCAGGCCCTGGTTGAGCTGCTGCGCCATCACCTGGCCGAGCGCGACACCCGCGCCCAGCCCCATCGCGTCGCCCACCACGCCACCGCCGCCGGCCGCGCCCTCGGCGAACTTCGGAATCGACTGCGCCGTCTGGTACTGCATGAACTTACCCATGTCGCCAACCATCCCCATGCCGATCTTCTGGTCGAGGATCTTTTGCAGCTCCTCGGGCAGCGAGACATTTTGCATCGTCACGCCTTCGAGCTTGAGACCGAGTGCAGCGAAGGCCGGCGCGGTCGCGTCGAGCAACGCCTTCGCAAACGCGACCTGGTTGGCCGCGAGGTCGAGGAACGCGACGCCGCTGGATGCCACCGCGTCCGAGATGTGCTGCAGCATCAGCCCGCGCAGCTGGCCGTCGAGGTCTGCCACCGCGTAGGTGTCGCGCGTGCCCGAGATCTCGGTGTGGAACAGCTTCGGATCGGCAATGCGGTAGCTATAGTTGCCGAAGGCGCGCAGGCGCACCGCGCCGAAGTCCTTGTCGCGGATCGTCACCGGCTGGGTCGTGCCCCAGCGCTGGTCGACCTGCTGGCGCGTGCTGAAGAAATACACGTCGCTCTTGAACGGGCTCTTGAAGAGCTTGTCCCAGTTCACAAGTAGGTCAGCACCGGCAGCGTCGCCGTCGTCAAGGTGTAGCGACCGGGAGCGAACACGTCGGCGATCTTGCCTTCGTTGACGAACACCGCCATCTGCGATTCGCGCACCGTCAGCGAGCCGCCGTTTTGGATCTCGCGGTCTTCCATCGGGTAGCGCCAGGCGAGCGTGCCGTCACCGGACTCGGTCCATTCGAGGATGTCGATGAACTGTTTCTTGATGAAATCCATCAGCGCCATGGCAGCAAACTCCTCAGAGGTGCCCCGTGAATCCGGGTGCGGCGAATAATACGCCGGACGTTTGCCTTTCAACCCCCACCAAAGGGTGTGCTTCATGAACGAGATTGCGCGACTGCAGATTGCCGTGGTCGGCGCCGGCCCGGTCGGCCTTGCGCTGGCGCTGCAGGCGTCGCGCGCGCTGCCCGAGGCCGGCATCACCGTGTTCGACGCGCGGCCGCTCGACAAGGACGTGTCTGGCGACCCGCGCACGCTGGCGCTCTCGCTCGGCAGCGTGCAACTGCTCCAGCGCCTCGGTGCGTGGCGCGCCGAACACGCGCAGCCGATTCTCGAGGTCCACGTGTCGCAGCAGCCGCCGTCGATCCTGCCGCTGCTGGGTGATGTGTTCGGTGAACCCGAGTTGCGCATCCGCGCCATTGACGAGGCAGTGCCGCTGCTCGGCGCGGTGCTGAGCTATGGGCACATCGTCGCGCCCCTGCAGCAGGTGTGGATGGCGGCCGCAGCCGCCGAGCCGAAGCGACTGCACAGCCGCTTCGGTCAACCGGTTGCGGCGCTGAAGAACGTGGCCGGCGGCGTCGACGTCGATGCCGGCATCGTTGAGCGTTTCGATCTCGCGATCGTGGCCGAAGGCGGCGTGTTCGCCGAGCAAGCCCGCAAGGCTGTCACGCATGACTACCGTCAGACCGCGTGGGTCGGCACGGTACAGTTCGAGGGTGGGTCGGCTCAACGGCCGAATGGCGTCGCGTTCGAGCGCTTCACACGCCACGGCCCGGCGGCGTTGCTGCCCTTGAAGAGCGGTGGCGCCGGTCTCGTGTGGTGCGTCCCGAGTGATGACGACCCGGTGCGCGAGCTGAACGACGCGCAGCGCGTGACGGTGCTCAACAGCATCTTCCACCCTGCCGTTGGGCGCGTCGCGTCGATCTCGCCGCTCAAGCAGTTCCCGCTCGGCCTGAACGCCGAGCGCACGCTGACCAATGGACGCACTGTGCGTATCGGCAACGCTGCGCAGACGCTGCACCCGGTCGCCGGCCAGGGCCTGAACCTGGGCTTGCGCGATGCGTTCGAACTCGTGCAGTCGCTGTCGCGCAACCCCGATGTAGCTGCGGTTCTGCGCCGACTCGAGTGGCAGCGCGGTCCGGACCGGTGGGCAATGATCGCCGCGACCGATTTCCTCGCGCGCAGCTTTACCTGGAAGCTACCTGGCGCCGGCGCCGCGCGTGGAGTGGGGATCGCGGCCCTGCAACTGCTCGGACCGGTCAAGTCGGCGCTGGCGCGGCAGATGATGTTCGGTTCGCGGTGAGGCGGATGGTCGGCGATGACGTGAACGCCTGCGTGCGACTGACCCTGTGCAAGACCGTCAGACTTGTCGATTTCGCGGCCACGCCAAAAGGGCTGTAGATCCCTCGCAATGCGGTCGTGCAGCGCCCACACTTGCGCCATTGAAGTGTTTCCCGAGATGTTCGGCCAGCTTAGTGCTGTCGGCGACGTCGCTCAGGAGCAGGGCGTGCAGCGTCTCCATGGCGTCGGTAGAAGCGTCGGTAGAAGCGTCGGGACGATGATCGGTGCCGGACAGCCGCGTGTCAACGCCATCTCTGGAGACTGCTGCATTGCCAGACAGCAGTCACTTGCGACCAACCGCTGGCGGCCGCCGAAGGCGGCTGTTGGCTGAGGGCTGCTCAGCCCCTGCTCACACCGCAGTCTTGGCCCCCATATTCATTAGCCGCACCTCAGCCATCGCCTTCATTACCCCGGCACCCGATCGCTAAGATCGCTCATCGCACCCAAGGACAGAGGCAATGGACCTAGAACTCAAAGGCAAGCGGGCCCTCGTGACGGGCGGCAGCCGCGGCATCGGCAAGGCGGTCGCACGGGTGCTGGCACAAGAAGGCGTCGACGTGGCGTTGCTGGCCCGTGACCTGCAGACGCTGTCGATTGCGGCCGCCGAACTTGCAGCGGAAACCGGATGCAAGGTGTTCGGTGTCAGCGCGAACACGACGAACGATGCGCAGGTAAAGAGCGCGGTGGCCGAAGCGGTCAGGCTGTTGGGCGGCTCCATCGACATTCTGGTCAACGCGGCCGCCGAGCCGGCCGGGTTCAAGGGGCCACCCAAGCTGGAGGAGATCACCGCGGGCTTCTTTCATGCCGAGATGGACACCAAGGCGATGGGCTACATCCGCTGCGCGCGCGAGGTCGTTGACGGCATGCGCGCCAATGGCTGGGGCCGCATCGTCAGTGTCAGCGGCCTGGCCGCGCGACAGACCGGCAATGCGGTCGGCAGCATGCGCAACATCGCGGTCGCCGCGCTGACCAAGAACCTGGCCGACGAACTCGGCGCGTCGGGCATCAACGTGACCGCCATTCATCCGGGCTTGACGCGCACCGAGCGCACCGCGCCGCTGATCGCAGCGAGCGCGGCAGCGCAGGGCATCTCGCCGCAGGCGCTCGAGGAACAAATGGCGGCCGGCAACTCGATCGAGCATTTGGTGGACGCCAGCGAAGTGGCGAATGTCGTGGCGTTCTTGTGCTCGCCGAAATCGCGGGCCATCAACGGCGACGCGATTGCCGTCGGCGGCGGCGCGCCGCGCAGCATCCACTACTGATCGGTTCGGTCAGGTCACCGGCGCGGGATTGAACAGCACCAGCGCGTTGTGCAGCTTCCAGTGTTCGGCCCAGGTCTTCCTGCGGCCGCTGGCGACCTCGAGCATCAGACGGAAGAGCTCCCAGCCCACCTCTTCGATCGTGGCCGTGCCGTCGGCGATCGAGCCCGCGTTGACATCCATCAGGTCGTGCCAGCGCCGCGCCAGCTCGCTGCGCGTGGCGACCTTGATCACCGGCACCTGAGCCAGACCGTAAGGCGTACCGCGGCCGGTCGTGAACACGTGCAGGTTCATGCCCGCAGCCAGTTGCAAGGTGCCGCAGATGAAATCACTGGCCGGCGTGGCCGCATAGGTCAGGCCCTTTTGCTTCAGCTTCTCGCCCGGCGAGAGCACGCCGGAAATCGGCGACGAGCCGGACTTGACAATCGAGCCCATCGCCTTCTCGACGATGTTCGACAGCCCGCCCTTTTTGTTGCCCGGAGTCGTGTTCGCGCTGCGATCGACCTTGCCGCGCTGCAGGTAGGCGTCGTACCACGCCATTTCGCGGATCATGGCCTCGGCCACCTCGGGCGTGGTCGCGCGCGACGTGAGCTGGTCGATGCCGTCTCGCACCTCGGTGGTCTCGGAGAACATCACGCTCGCGCCGGCACGCACCAGCAAGTCGGTGCAGAAGCCGACCGCAGGGTTCGCGGTGACGCCCGAGAACGCATCGCTGCCGCCGCACTGCACGCCCACCACCAGTTCACTCGCCGGCACGGATTCGCGCACGCGCGCGTTAAGGCGTTCCAGGTGCAGCTGCGCGCCGGACATCACCGAATCGATCATAGACATGAAGCCGACGTGCGCGTCGTCCTGCAGGCAGACGACATCGAGCGCTTGATCTGCGGTGGCACCGACGTCGGCGACGCTGCGTTCATCGACGATGGCGAAGGTGCCCGGCGGCATCAGGCGTTCCGGTTGCAGCTTCTCGCAGCCCAGGCTCACCACCATCACCTCGCCGCCGAAGTTCGGGTTCAGCGAGATGTTGCGCAGCGTGCGGATCGGAATCTCGGCGCCGGGCGCGTCGATGGCCACGCCGCAGCCGTAGGTGTGTTCCAGCCCGACGACATCATCGACATTTGGATAGTCAGCCAACAATTCGGCCTTGATACGACGAACCGCGTGCTCCACCACACC
>JANYBE010000359.1 GCA_025360945.1 Rhizobacter sp.
GATCGGGTAGGCCACGTCGGTGACCAGCACCGTGTACTCCCACATCCGTTGGCCCTCGAGCACCGCCATGTCCGCCAGCGCCAGGCGCATCTGCCCGCTGTGGTCACGTCGCTCGCGGGCCACTCCTTCCCGGATCCGCCGATGGAAGGAGGCCTCTGGCAGCTCATCACGATCTGCGCGATCGGCTCGTTCGTGTCGTGGGCCCTGCGCGAGGTCGAGATCTGTCGAAAGCTCGGCATCGGATATCACGTGCCGTTCGCGTTCTCGGTTGCGATCCTCGCCTACGTGACGCTGGTCGTGATCCGCCCGGCATCTTCCCGCACCTGGACTGGACGGCGGCGTTCTCGATCCGCTACGGCAACCTGTTCTACAACCCGTTCCATATGTTGTCGATCGCGTTCCTGTACGGCGCGGCGCTGCTGTTCGCAATGCATGGTGCGACCATCCTCGCGGTCAGCCGCTTCGGTGGCGAGCGTGAGATCGAGCAGATCGTCGACCGCGGCACCGCAAGTGAACGCGCCGCGCTCTTCTGGCGCTGGACGATGGGCTTCAACGCGACGATGGAATCGATCCATCGCTGGGGCTGGTGGTTCGCGGTGCTGTGCCCTCTGGTCGGCGGCATCGGCATCCTGCTCACCGGCACGGTCGTCGACAACTGGTACCTGTGGGCCGTGAAGCACCACGTCGCACCGATCTACCCGGCCGTGTTCGCGCCGGTCATCGACCCGGCGACGCTGCAGGGAGTCAAGCCATGACGCGCTTCGCCAGATCTCGCTGTGCCTGCGTTGCGTTGCTTGCCGGACTGCTCTTGCTCGCGGGTTGCGAACGCCCACCGGTGAACAGCGTGCAGCGGGGCTACCGTGGAACGGGCATGGAACAACTCTACAACCCGCGCGTCGTGGCAACGCAGACGGCGGCCAACGCGATGCCCGCCGATTCGCCGATGGTGCCGCCGGGCGGTCCGAGCGCAGCCACGACCTTCAAGAATGTCAAGGTCGTCGGCGATCTCGGCGTCGGCGAGTTCACGCGCCTGATGGTCTCCATGACGGCTTGGGTTGCTCCTGAGCAGGGCTGCAGCTACTGCCACAAGGCCGGAGAAGACTTCTCCGCCGACACGCTCTACACCAAGGTGGTCGCGCGCCGCATGCTCGAGATGACACGCCACATCAACGCCGACTGGAAGACCCACGTCGCCGACACCGGGGTGACCTGCTACACCTGCCACCGCGGCCGGAACGTGCCGGCGAATGTGTGGTTCGCGCCGCCGACCGACAAGCACGCCGCGGGAATGCTGGGCAATCATGCGGGGCAGAATTCGGCGGCGCCATCGGTCGGGCTCGCATCGCTGCCCTACGACCCGTTCACGCCGTTCCTCGAACAGGCCAACGACATCCGCGTCGTCGGTCACACGGCGCTCGCCACCGACAACCGCAAGTCGACAAAACAAACCGAGTTCACCTATGGACTGATGATGCACATGTCCAAGGCGCTGGGCGTGAACTGCACCTACTGCCACAACACGCGGTCCTTCGCCGAGTGGGACGCGAGTACGCCGCAACGTGCGACCGCGTGGTACGGCATCCGCATGACGCGCGACCTGAACATGACGTACCCGCTCGCGGGCGTCTTCCCGGCGGACCGCCTGGGGCCGACCGGTGACGTGCCCAAGGCGAATTGCGCGACCTGCCACCAGGGCGCGTTCAAGCCAATGTACGGCGCGAGCCTGCTCAAGACACACCCGGAGCTGGCGGGCGTGCACGCGACGGTGACGCCAGCCGCGCCGGGCCCCGAACTGTCGGCGACCGGCGCGGTACTGTACTTCGCGGTCGGATCGTCTGCACTGACGGACGAAACGAGCAAGGGCATCGCACAACTTGCCGAAACGCTCAAAGCGATACCGCAGGCGAAGCTCATCATCTCGGGCTTCCATTAGGCATCGGGCGACTCGCTCAGAACCAGGAGCTGGCGAAACAGCGTGCGTTCTCTGTCCGGGACGCGTTGAAGGTGGACGGCATCCCGGCGGATCGGGTGGTGCTTGACAAGCCGATGTCCGCCGAGGCGAACCTGCCCGGCGAAGATCCGAAGGCTCGACGCGTTGACGTGGCGGTGAAGTAGCGACGCGGGCGGCGACGGCGGGCTCCCTATCATGGGGCCATCGCCGTCACGGAGCACCGCTTGAACGCCAGCCTTGCAGAACGACTGAGGATCGAAACCCGTGCGCTGCACACCGCTGCGGAGCGCAGCGAGTTCATGCGAGAGCTGCTGCGCGGGCAGATGGAGCGAACGAACTACTGTGCACTGCTGCGCAACCTGCACGCAGTCTACGTCGTGTTGGAGCCGGCACTGGAGCGGCATGCGCAGCACCCGACGATTGCGCCGATCTTCCTGCCATTGCTGTGGCGCACGCAAGCGCTCGAGCACGACCTGTACGCCCTGCACGGCGCAGCGTGGGCTACCGAGCTGGCGCTGCTGCCCGCGGCAATCGCATACGCCGGCAGGCTGCGCGATCTCGCTGCAGCGCAGCCCGCACTGCTGCTGTCGCACGCGTATGTGCGCTACCTCGGTGATCTGAGCGGCGGGCAGATGCTACGCGAGATCGTCGCGAAGAGCACTACCCTGGACGGTGCACACGCGATCGCGTTCTACGACTTCGGCGATGCGCTCGCCTCCCGGGAGTTGACCCGGGCGTTTCGAGACGGGCTTGGGGCAGTGCCGATGAATCATCGAAAGGCACGCGCACTGGTCGATGAGGCCAAGCTGGCTTTTGAATTGCACCAGCGCCTCTTCGACGAACTCGCGACCACTTGCGGACTGGTGACGCTTCGGCAGCCGTGACCGATGGGTGGCGATGGGCTACTGGTTGGTCCTGCCCAGCGTCAGCGAATTGCGAGGGCGATTGCTCGACAACGATGTAGCTGCTGCCTGCGGCTCTTCCACGTCTTCCGTCGCCATGCCAACGGGGGGCAACCCCGGCAGATCGCACGGATGAAGAGGGTTGGTCCGCACGTCGAGCGTCGTTTTACTTTCGCCGACTTTACGGCGCCTTGGTCGCCTCGGTGACTGCGCCAAATGCAATCTTGCGCATCTCGCCCTTAGATTGGAGCCTGCAAGACACTAGTGGTGGTCCGCGCTGAGATTGCCGCTCGCCCCCGGCGTGACGCCGGCATCCGGGATCATTGGCCGCGTGGGCGTGGACTTCGCTGCGGCAGGCGCGAGGTAGGCATCACGCTCGCCCCGAGGCCGGGTTCGGCGTCGGCGGATGCCGAGGCGCTCAGGCGCGCCAGCAGTGCGTCCGGCGTACTGAGGCGCCACAGCGGCGAAGGCAGCCGCGCGGAGAGCTGTTCCAAAACCCGTGTCGAGCTGCGGCCGTAGCCCCATTCGACCCATGCAGCGCGACAGGCGGCCGCGCACGCCGCGCCCAGATCAGACTCAGCATCGCCGACCATCAGCAGCGAATCGCTTGCGACACCGAGATCAGCGGCGGCTTGCCAAAGCAGCACCGGCGATGGCTTGCGCTGTGCTGGCAGATCGGCTCCGTGAATGGCCTTGAAGTGCGCGAGCAACCCCGCCTCGCTCAGCACGGCGCGCGCGAGTGATGTTGGCTTGTTCGTGACAACCACCATCGGTAGGCGCTCGGCCAGAGAGTGGAGCACATCTGAGATGCCGTCATACACGCGACTTCCGGCCATCGGCGCGCGCAGCGTCTCGGCATCGAAGGTACGCCTCAGGCGGCGCGCGAGTTCCGATGAAGCGCAGTGGTCCGGGTCGACGATCTGCAGCGAGCGTGCGATCAAGGCGTCCGGGCCGCCACCGATCCATGCGCGGACCGTGTCGAGGTCGAAAGCCCGCAGCTTTGACTCGGCCAGCGCCGTATTCAGCGCATGAGCGATGCCGCCAGCACTGTCGACCAACGTTCCGTCGAGGTCGAAAGCGATCGCAGCGATGCGCGTCATGCGGCCTTGCTTTCGGAACTGCTGTGTAGTGTGGCGATCGCTGAGGCGCCGCGGCAACCGCCGAAGGCGGCCGACCCGGCAACCCGCATGTCGGTGGCGCCGGCGACGTTGCGTTGGACGTTGCGATCGTTGACACCGCTGTACGTCTTGAGCCAGCTGTCGCGGACTCTCGCGCCGAAGCGGCGACTCAGCGCATTGAATTTCGGCAATACGCCCTCTTCGAATACGCGCCTGCGGTCTCTTCGACGAAGTGCACGCCGCCTTTTGACGCTTACACCACGTCCCTCGGCTTGGGCGCCGTGTTGCCGATGGACTGGCCGACCAGGGCGTTCCCCGTCGCCACAACCAGGAATCCTTGGGCTACGTGGCCTACAAGCTTCAGCACCGTGCACATCGCGGTCGTTGTCTCGCCGG
>JANYBE010000371.1 GCA_025360945.1 Rhizobacter sp.
CGCATCTGGGTGTCGTCGACCAGTGCGCCGATCTCGTGCTTGCCGCCAAGCGGATCACCGGGCGCGTACTTCGCTGCCTCGGCTTTCACGATCGCGATGAACTCATCGGCGACGCGCTCGTGCACGAAAACGCGTGACGGCGCGTTGCAGCTTTCGCCGGCATTGAAGAACAGGCTGCCGGCAGCCGTCTTCGCGGCCCGGGCCACGTCGGCGAAATCATCGAACACGACAAAGGCCGACTTGCCTCCGAGCTCGTTGTAGACGCGCTTGAGGTTGCTGCGCCCCGCGTACTCGAGCATCTTGCGGCCGACGCGGGTGCTGCCCGTAAAACCGATCGCGTCGACGTCCGGGTGCAGTGCGAGCGCTTCGCCTGCCTCGTGGCCGAAGCCGGGAACGACGTTAAACACACCCTCGGGCAGGCCCGCCTCGAGCGCGAGTTCGGCCATACGCAGCGCAGTCAGCGGCGACTTCTCGCTCGGCTTGAGCACGACGCTGTTGCCGGTGGCCAGCGCAGGGCCGAGCTTCCAGGCCGCCATGATCATCGGGTAGTTCCAGGGCACGACGGCTCCGATCACGCCCATTGGTTCGCGCGTGATCAACGCGAGCGCGTTCGCGCCGGTCGGTGCAATCTCGCCGTAGACCTTGTCAATCGCCTCGCCGTACCAGGCGATGCAGCGCGCGGCCGCTGGCACGTCGACCGCTATGCTGTACTGGATCGGCTTGCCCATGTCGAGCGTTTCGAGCAGCGCGAGTTCTTCGCGTGCTGTCATGATCTTCTCGCCGAAGCGCAACAACACCTTTTTGCGCGCGGCCGGTGGCATGCCGGCCCAGCGCCGGTCCTCGAACGCTGCACGCGCCGAGGCGACGGCCGCGTCGACGTCGGCGCCGTGGCCGCGTGCGACCTGGGTAAGCGTTCGGCCGTCAATCGGCGAGACGCAGGCAAAGGTCTCGCCGCTCGATGCGGCGATACGCTTGCCGTCGATCAGCGCACGGCCGTCGAAGGCTTGCGTGCCCGCACGCGCATGCCAGTCGATGGTGCTCATGCGGTCCTCAGAAGAACACCACGACCGATGCGCCAAGCAAGGAGTTGCTCTTGCGGTAGCTGCCGTCCTTGATATTAAGGAACACTGGTTGCGTTGCACGGTCAAGGCGGTACTCGGTCTTGATCATCGCGTTGGCGGTAAGCTGGTAGTTCACGCCGATCGCGAACGCGTAGCGGTTCGCGCCCTGGTCGCAGCCATCGACCCAACCGGTCGCGGTGCAGCCGAGCGTCGCGTCGGGACCGATGCCGTTGCGCCCGTCCTCGACCGAATACTGCAGCAGACCGCCGCCGTTCTTCGCGTTGTTGATGAAGTCCAAACGCGCGACCGCCTCCCAGCGCGGGATGAATTTGTAGGCGGCCAGACCCGAGACGCCCCACCAGCGCGCGTCACGCAAGGTGCCGTCGGCGGCTGGCACGATAGAGGCGTCCTTCTGGCGACCGACGCCGACCTGGCCTTGCAGCGTCAGGTCGCCGCGGATGAAGTAGCCGTCAAGCTCGAACAGGTCGAGCCGCGTATCGGGCGACTTGCGGCTTGTCGGGTCGACGTTGAAGGGGCTGAAGTTCGCCGCCTTGCCGTGCACGCCCGCAAAGCCGAAGCCGACGAACTCACCCTTGGAGTAGTCGACACGGTAAGCGATTACCGGCGACCTGCGGCCGGCCGGTTGCTTGGTGCTGTTGTAGTTGGCGAGCAGCCCCTTCACGTCCCACTTGCCGCTGATGATCTCCATACCGGCGCCGGTGTAGGCGGTGGGCTCGGTGAAATCGAGCAGCATGCCGCGCGTCACGAGCTTGGTCGTGGTCGGCTGGGTGTATTCGTAGCCTGACCAGTCGGGGATCTGCCCCGCAAGGAAGCGCGTCTGCAGGTCGCCGAGCGGGATCGACACCGAGGCTTCGTGAACGATGGAATTCCCGCTCGCGTCGGCGATCGAGCCGGCGCCGCGGTTGGGCATCAGTGTCAGCCGCCACTTGGTGCCGCCGTCCATCTCTTTTTGGAAGTCGATCGCCGCGGTGCCGAAATAGCCGTTGTCGTAGTTGTAGCCGTCATCGGAGATGCGATTGAGGAACTGGAAGCCGGCGCGGCGCTGCGCCCGGTTGTAGATGTAGGTCGGGTCGAAGAAACCGCCGATCTTCAGGCCCTTGTAGCCAAGCGCCTCGTTGTTGTCCTCGAGCGCCTCGGTCTTCACCGCGATGCGGTTGAACTCTGTCGACTGCTCGGGCGTCATGCCCCATTGCTTCTCGGTTGCTGCGGGCTTGTCGGCGAGCTTCTTCTCTAGTTCGCCGACCCGGTCCTTCAGGGCCTTGAGTTCCTTTAGCAGCTCGTCGTTGGACTGTGCGAGTGCTCCGGCGGGATAGGCAGCAGCCAGGGCGAGCGCCAGAGTGGCGGGCTTCCAGAGGTTCATGCAGTTCTCCTTTTTGTGCGGGTTGGGTTAACTGTCGTCGCGCTGGGCCTGCGCGATGGCCTTGGCGCGCTCGCGCTCGGCGCGCGCTATCAAATAGCTGGCGACCACGGTGCCGATCGCGACCAGCGTGATGATGACGGTGGCGACCGCATTGACGCTCGGGTTCAGCCCGAGGCGCGCGCGCGAGAAGATCACGAGCGGCATCGTCGTCGAGCCGGGGCCGTTCAGGAATGCCGACAGCACCACGTCGTCAAGCGATAGCGTGAAGGTCAGCAGCCAGGCAGACATCAGCGCCTGCGCGATCATCGGCAGCGTGACCAGCGCGAAGACCTGGAACGGCTTGGCGCCCAGGTCCATCGCCGCCTCCTCGAGCTGCGGATTCAGGCCTTGCAGGCGTGCCTGCACGACCACGGTGGCGTAGGCCATGCCCAGTAGCAGGTGGCCGAACCAGATCGTCATCACGCCGCGCTCGGGGAAGCCGAGAGCCTTTTGCACCGACACCAGCATCAGCAACAGCGAAAGGCCGATGATCACCTCGGGCATCACGAGCGGCGCGTTGACCATGCCGGTGAAGAGCGTTCGGCCGGTGAAGCGCCGGTATTTGACAAGCGCGAATGCGGCGAGCGTGCCGAGGATCAGCGAACTCCATGCGGTGAAGAAAGCGATCTTCAGCGACAACCACAGGCCGCTCAGCATTTCGCCGTCGCTGGCGAGCTTCACGTACCACTTGAGCGTGAAACCTTTCCACAGATTGGGCACCGGTGAATCGTTGAACGAATAGACGACCAGCGCGACGATGGGCAGGTACAGGAACAAGTAGCCCGCGCCCAGCCAGGCGCGGCCGAAGCCGCGCGCGAAGGTCGCACCAAAAGGCGTTGTGATGCGCTGGTCGCTCATGCCGCCTTCTCCTGCGCTTCCGCCTGGTAGCGATTGAAGATCGCGAGTGGCACGATGATCAGCAAGATCATCACGACGGCCACTGTAGAGGCCATCGGCCAGTCGTTATTGCTGAAGAACTCGTCCCACAGCACGCGACCGATCATCAACGTCTGCGGGCCCCCGAGCAGTTCGGGGATCACGAACTCGCCGACGCAGGGAATGAACACCAGCATCGAGCCGGCGATGATGCCGGCCTTGGACAGTGGCACCGTGATGAGCCAAAACGCCTTCCATGGCGTCGCGCCGAGGTCGGACGCGGCCTCGAGCAGCTTCAGATCCATCTTCGCCAGGTTCGAGTACAGGGGCAGGATCATGAACGGCAAGTAGGTGTAGACCATGCCGATCACGAGCGAGAACGGCGTGTTCATCAGCTTGCCCGGCGCCGAGATCACGTCGAAGTACGCCAGCGACTGGTCGAGGTGCAGCGCGATCAGCACATTCCAGACCCAGCCGTTCTCGTCGAGCAGGCCCTTCCAGGCGTAGACGCGCAGCAGGAACGAGGTCCAAAACGGCAGCATCACGAGCATCAGCAGGGCCGGCTGGATCGTGGCCTTGGCGCGCGCCATGAAGTACGAGAACGGGTAGCCGATCGCGAGACAGAAGACCGTCGTGATCGCCGCGTACTTGATGCTCGACCAGTAAGTCTTCCAGTAGAGATCGTCCTGCGTGAGTGAGAAGTAGGTGTTGCCGCGCAGGGTCAGTTGCAGCACGCCGTCCTTGACCGTCAGGATGTCGTTGACGCTGACCGTGCCCATCTCGGACAGGCTGTACTTGACCACGACCAGAAACGGCGCAAGGAAAAATACGACGAGCCACAGGTAGGGCACGCCGATCACGCTGGTGCGCCCGCGTCGGACCCAGTCGAATAGGCGCTTCATTGGGTGAGCACCACTTGCGAGGTCGGCGACCACGAGGCCCAGGCGGCGTCGCCCCAGGTCAACTGGTCGTCGCGGTGGCGTGCGACGTTGCTCTGGCTGACCTTGAGCATTGCGCCGCTGGTGAGCGCCAGATGGTAGACAGTGAAGCTGCCGAAATACGCCAGGTCTTTGATCGTGCCCTGCACGCGGTTGTGCGCCCCGTGCTCGCTGGCGGGCATCTCGCGCTGCAACGCGATCTTCTCAGGACGAACCGCCACGCTGACCGTCATGCCTTCGGTGCCGGTGATGCCGTGGCCGACGTAGTGGCTGCAATCGGCACACTGGATCACGACGTGGTCGGGCGCGTCCGCGCTAAGCTTGCCCTCCATCATGTTGACGTTGCCGATGAAGTCAGCGACGAAGCGCGTCGCCGGCGTCTCGTAGATGTCGCCGGGCGCACCGACCTGCAGGATGCGGCCCTCGCTCATCACCGCGATGCGCGAGGCCATCGTCATCGCCTCTTCCTGGTCGTGCGTGACCATCACGCAAGTCACGCCGACTTCCTCGATGATGTTGACGAGCTCGATCTGGGTCTCTTCGCGCAGCTTCTTGTCGAGAGCGCCCAGCGGCTCGTCGAGCAGCATCAGCTGAGGCCGCTTGGCAAGGCTGCGCGCGAGTGCGACGCGCTGCTGCTGCCCGCCGGACAGCTGGTGCGGCTTGCGCTTGGCGTACTTGCCCAGCTGCACCAACTTGAGCATCGCCTCGACGCGCGCGGCGACCTGGTCCTTGGGCATCGCGTCGCGGCGCAGCCCGAACGCGATGTTGTCCCACACCGTCAAATGCGGGAACAACGCATAGGACTGGAACATCATGTTGATCGGCCGCTCGTAGGGCGGCATACCGGCGAGGTCGACGCCATTGAGCACGATGCTGCCGCTGCTCGGCGTTTCGAAGCCCGCGAGCATGCGCAGCAGCGTCGTCTTGCCGCAGCCCGAGGACCCGAGCAGCGCGAAGATCTCGCCCTTCTTGATATCAAGGCTGACATGGTTCACGGCCTTGTAGCCGCTGAAATCCTTGACGACGTCGTGGATCTGCAGGTAGGCGGCGGTGCCGGCCGGGTTGTCGGTGCTTGCTGCCATGCGGGCTTTCGATCAGATGCCGGTCTTGAACGAGGTATATAGACGCGTCATCGTGCGCCTGATGTCGTTGGACAAGGGCTCAGGATTGGCCATCTTTTTCATGTCGGCGTCGCTGAGGAACACGGTCGGGTTGTTCGCGACCTCGGGCTTGACGAACTTCTTCGATTCCTTGTTTGGGTTGGCGTAGAAGACCTTGTTGGTCAGGCTCGCGTCGACCTCGGGGCGCATGATGTAGTTGATCCACTTCAGCGCGTTGTTCGGGTGCGGCGCGTCCGCGGGAATCGCCATCGTGTCGAAGAACAGCACACCGCCGGTGCTCGGGAGCAGGGCCTGGATGTTCTGTCCGGTCTTGCCTTCGAGCGCGCGCTGCTTCGCGATGTTGATGTCACCCGACCAGCCGAGCGCCACGCAGATCGATCCGCTGGCCATGTCGTTGATGTAGCCCGACGAACTGAACAGCGTCACGTAAGGGCGCACCGACTTGAGCAGTGGCGCAACGCCCTGGTAGTCGGCCTGGTTGCGGCTGAACGCGGGCTTGCCGAGGTAGTGCAGCGCGGCCGGAACCACGTCGGTCGGCGAATCGAGGAAGGACACGCCGCACGATTTCAGCTTCGAGATGTACTCGGGCTTGAAGACCAGATCCCAGGCGTTCTCGGGCATCGGCATGCCGCCGAGCGCGGCCTTGACCTTGTCGACGTTGATGCCAACCGTGGTGTAGCCCCACAGCCAGTTGACGAGGTACTGGTTGCCCGGATCGAGTGCGGCGAGCTGGGCCTGGATCGCCGGGTCCATGTTCTTCAGGTTCGGCAATTGCGCCTTGTCGAGCTTGCGCAGCAAGCCGCCATCGGCCTGGATCTTGGCCCAGTACGACGAGGGCACGACGACGTCGTAACCAGTCTTGCCGGCGACCAGCTTGGCGTGCAGGATTTCGTTGCTGTCGAAGACGTCGTAGCGGACCTTGATGCCAGTTTCCTTCTCGAAGTTAGCGATCGTGTCGTCGGCGATGTAGTCGGACCAGTTGTAGATGTTCAGAACCTTTTCTTCTTCCTGCGCGCGCGCCGCACCGGCAAGGAGCAGCGCAGATGCCGCGGTGATAACAGCCAGAGAGAGCAGGGTTTTGAACATCCGTTTCATGGTCGTGTCCTTGTCGGGAGGGAAGGGTTAGTGATCGGGTGCGTCTACCAGTCTAGCCAGCCGCCGCCGGGGTGCCCAATACAGGCAAACCCCGTGCCAATGCGGGTTGTCACGGGTCTCATAGCCAGCGGTTTCGGGTCGCGTCGGCGAGCGTCAAGTCGAGGCAGCGGCGGATCAGCGCCATCATCTCGTCGATCTGCGCACGTGTGATCACCAGTGGTGGCGCGACGATCATTCGGTCGCCGACCGCGCGCATGATCAGCCCGTTGCCGAAGCAGTGGCCGCGGCAGAGCATACCGACCTCGAGCTTGTTGTCGAACAGCTCGCTGATGACCTTGTCCTTCACCAACTGCACCGCGCCCAGCAGGCCGCAGGTCTGCACCTCGCCGACGAGTGGGTGGTCGGCCAGAGTCGCGAACTGTTGTGCGAGGTATGGCCCGGTGTCGTCGTGCACGGTCTCGACAATCCGATCGCGCTGCAACAGTCGAATGTTGGCGAGCGCCACCGCGCACGCGACGGGGTGGCCCGAGTAGGTGTAGCCGTGGTTGAACTCGCCGCCTCGCTCGATCAGCACCTTGGCCACGCGCTCGCCGACCATCACGCCC
>JANYBE010000372.1 GCA_025360945.1 Rhizobacter sp.
CTCTTGCAGCGCGGAAGCGTCCAGCCTGTGGCTAGGGTCGAGTTCCATGATGATGTGGTACTGGTCCACCTGCGTGAAGATAGTGGCCACCTGGCGTTGGCCAAAGGCGTCGTAAAGTGTGTCGTCTACCGCTTGCGGAGTGATGCCGAATTGCGCCGCGCGGTCACGGTCGATGACGACCGTGGTGCGGGGGGCCGCGTCCTGCAGGTCGGAGCTCACGTCGCTCAGTTGCGCCAGCGTCTTCAACGTAGCGATCACCTTTGGCGTCCGCGCGTGGAGCTCTCGTACGTCGGTGTCCTCCAGCGTGTATTGAAACTGCGTCTGACTGCTGCGCCCACCGATCTGCAGCTCCTGACGGGTGCGCAGATGCAACTCGATGCCCGGAATGCCCGCGACCTTCTTTCGCAGGCGGGCCATGATCTGTCCCGCGTTGGCGTGTCGTTGGTCGAAAGGCTTGAGGTTGACGACTAGGCGGCCGTTGTTCAAGGTCGGTGTCGGACTGATCCAGCTGTAGACGTTGGCCACGTCCGGATCGGCCACAACAATCATGACCAGCTCGAGCTGTCGCGCGGCCATGGCAGGCGCCGAAATGTCGGTGGGACCCTCGCTGACGCCAATGATTTGCCCGGTGTCCTGTTGAGGGAAGAAACCCTTTGGAATGAACCAGAAGAGCAGCAGCGTCATCAGCAGGACGATCACCGTCAGTGCGAGCGTGATGGCGGGGTGCCGCAGTACCTTCGTGAGTGCGCGATCATAGGCGGTGGCGAGCGACTGAAACGCGTTCTCGGCCGCCCGCGCCACCCGCCCCGGATGGCGATGCTGGTCGAGGTGCAGCAACACGCGGCACATCGTCGGCGTGACGGTCAGTGACACTACGGCCGACACGAGTAGAGCTACAGCCACGGTGATCGAAAATTCGCGGAACAACCGACCGACAACACCACTCATGAGCAACAGCGGAATCAGCGCAGCGATCAGTGACACCGTCATCGAGACGACGGTGAACGACACCTCCTTCGACCCCTGGAATGCGGCCTCCGTCGGACTCATCCCTGATTCGACGTGACGGATGATGTTCTCGATGACCACGATGGCATCGTCAACGACGAAACCAACCGCGATGGTGATTCCCATCAAGGACAGGTTGTCGATGCTGTAGCCCAGAAAGCTCATGCATCCCAAGGTTCCGGCGATTGACAACGGAATCGCCATCGCCGGAATCAGCGTCGCCCAGAAGCCGCGAAGGAACAGGAACACGACCAGCACGACGAGGGCCACCGTGATCAGCAGCGTGCGTTCGACGTCCCGCAGGCTGGCCCGTATTGTTTGCGTCCGGTCGTTGACCACCTCAGTTTCCACCGAGGCTGGCAACGATCGCTCCAGCTCGGGCAGGATGCGGCGAATCTCGTCGACCGTGTCGACGACATTGAACCCGGGTTGCTTGTGAATGTCGACGATGATTGCGCGCCGTCCCTGGATCCACGCCGCCTGCTTAACATCCTGCACGCCGCTCACGGCGCGGCCGATGTCATGCACACGAACCGCCGTACCGTTGCGATAGGCAAGCACGAGCTTGTCGTAGTCGACGGCCTTATCCAGCTGGTCGGTCGCGTCCACGGAAACCGAGCGCTTCGGACCATCCAGAGTCCCTTTGGGCGAGTTCGCCGTGGCAGAACCGAGTGCGGCCCGGACCTGTTCCAGGCTGAGACCAAGCGTTGCGAGCTTGCCGGGATCTATTTGTACTCGGATGGCGGGCTTCTGCTCGCCGTGCAGATCCACGAGCCCGACGCCCGGGACGCGGGACAGCTGTTGGGCGATGTAGGAGTCCGCGTAGACATTGACCTGCGAGAGCGGCAAGACGTCGGACGTGACAGCGATCGACATGATCTGGAAGTCAGCCGGGTTCGCCTTTTCATACGACGGCGAGTTCGGCAAGGTCTTGGGCAACAGACTGGCGGCGGCGTTGATCGCGGCCTGCACGTCTTGCGCAGCGGCATCGATGCTGCGGCCCAGATCGAACTGCACCGTGATCGAGGTACTGCCTTGGGAGCTTGAGGACGTCATCTCCGACACGCCCGAGATCAACGCCAGTTGCCTTTCCAGCGGTGTCGCAACCGAAGTTGCCATCACCTCCGAACTCGCGCCCGGTAGCTCGGCCGATATGTTGATCGTCGGCAACTCGACTTGCGGGAGAGCTGCCAAAGGCATCAGGGCATAGCCTGCGACTCCGAACAGGAGCAACAAGAGCATCAGCAGCGAGGTGGCTACCGGGCGCTGGACAAACGGGGCCGATATGTTCATCGCGATGTCAGGGCGATCGCAACGAGCCGCTTGAGGGCGCTGAGGCAAGGCTCACCTGGCTGCCCGCACGAAGGTGGGCCTGTCCTGCCGTGACGACGCGCTCGCCCGGTGCAAGACCGGAAGACACCGCACTGAGGCCGTCGACCTCCGCGGCGACCGAGATCTGACGAATCTCGACGGTAGAGTCAGGCTTCATCACGAAAACGAATGGCCCGTTCAGGCCTCCTTCCACCGCCATTGTGGGCACGACGATGGCGTTGCTCATCCGATCAACCGGTATCTTGACCACCGAAAATTGTCCGGGGGTCAGTTCGCCCTTGTCATTGGCGAAGGAGGCTTTTGCCAGGATGGCTCCGGTGGTTGGATCGACGGCATTGTCGATAAAGACGAGCTGCCCTGTGAGGTCTGCAGCCGATCCGAGAACGGAGGTTGTGACCGAGACGACGCCCTTTGCCATCGCGTGCTTTAGGCGGACGAGTTCGATCTCCGGAACTGAAAACGATATGTAGATGGGTTGAACTTGATTCACGACCACCAGAGCGGTGTCGTTCGCCCTGGCGGCGCCACCTGCTGGGAGAAGTGCGGCGCCAGCGACTCCGTTGACGGGGGAAACGACGTTGGTGAATTCCAACTGCAATCGGGCCAAGTCGACGTTTGCCTGATCGGCCTTGAGCGTGGCCCGAGCCGCATGCATGTCAGCCTCACTTTGACCCAGACCGCTCTTGGAGATGAAGCCTTGATCAAACAGTTCGGTGTTGCGTTGGAAATCATTGACAAACTTCTCCAGCTGCGCTTCGTCACGGGCCACAAGCGCCTTCGTCTGCCTCAGGTTTGCTGCGCTCGGCGCCGGGTCCATGCGAAGTAGCACCTGGCCTTTGCTCACAGCCTTGCCTTCCATGAACAGGATCGCCGCCACCTGGCCATCCAGACGTGACTTGACAGTAACCGATGCCTTCGCTTCGGCACGCCCGGATGCCTTGATGAGAATGGGAAGGTCGCGTCGTTCGACAATTGCCACCGACACGCTGATCGGGATCGCCTGGGCGGAAGTTTTACGAGACACGACGGGTACCGCGAGGTGCCATGCCTGAGATATCGCGATGCCAGCCAGAACCGCGGCACCGGCGACAAGCGGTAGTTTCATTTTCATTGCTCGTTGCTTAGGAAATCAGTGCACACCGCTGAGCGGAACTCGAGATTGCTCGTTCAAGGCCTATCGAATTGCCGGCTGTCGCATGGCATCTGCTTTGACGGCAGCTATGACCGAACTCTTTACGCATCCGGGAGCAGCTGTGCCGGGGCGACAGGTACCGAGACCCTGTTTGTGGAGAACCTCGACTACGAACTGACTGCGCTCGACAGAGCATGGCCGGTGGGCTCCAACCACATCATCCCCGCCAAGCTGCCCATGCGTCTGACCAACGGGCGTTGCGAACACGTGTACCCGAACAGCTTTCTCAAAGTCAGCACGATTATGGAGGTGATCCACGCCAGTGGCTGACGCACTGCATGGATCGAG
Organism: Rhizobacter sp.; assembly: GCA_025360945.1. Lineage (GTDB taxonomy): Bacteria > Pseudomonadota > Gammaproteobacteria > Burkholderiales > Burkholderiaceae_C > LMDS01. Next base: position 3,821 of record JANYBE010000372.1, read on the forward strand.
CTCACGGTCAATCCTGCAAAAAGTGAGGTCTCGCCGATGAGCGAATGCAGCTTCCTGGGGTTCACCATTCAGGGCAACAAGATTCGCTGGACCGATAAGGGCGCTGGTGGACTTCAAGCACCGGGTACGTGAACTCACGGGGCGCAGTTGGGGCGTCTCCATGGAACACCGGCTGCAAAAGCTGGGGCAATACGTGCGGGGTTGGACGGGCTACTTCGGCAACAGCCAGTATTACCGGCCAGTTCCGCTGCTGGACGATTGGATCCGACGACGCGTTCGCATGGGCTGCTGGAAACAGTGGCGCTGGCCGCGCACGAAGTCCGTCACTTGCTCGACCTGGGCGTGCGTCTGAAGACAGCGATCCAGCACGGTGTGAGCGGCAACGGCTACTGGCACATGGCGCGATCCCCGGCGATGCTGCAGGCCTTGTCCAACGCGTGGTGGAGGCAAGGATTGGTCGGCGTCAATGCCTCGTGGATCAAGGCCCAGGGCTACACGACATAGCTACTTCGTCGCGCGAGCCGACTTGTTGAAGGCCCTCTGCGGACCCGCATGGTGGGTGGTGTGGGGGCTGGGGGCAAAATACCCCCGGCCACCCGATTGGGCCGCTCCATTGGCATGACATAGCTCCGCGGCTCTCTGCGAGAACTGCAAGGGCGTACGGACCGCGCTGCAGCACCTTGCAGGCAATCAAACTTCGCTTCGACTTCATGGCAAAGACACCGCCTGCGACAGCTTTACTTTCGCAGGTCTATTGCAAGTCCGCCCTCATCCTCCTAGTGCCTGCACCAGCTTGCTTCCTATGGGCGTGCCCCACCCAGTGCAGGCATCCCAGCCAGGCGTGGCCGAGAAGCTGCCGTTGTTGCCGATCGTGATGTCGTTGAACAACCCGCGTCCGGCCAGCGAGCCGTAGAGCATCGGATTCAGGAAACCCACGGAATGGCCGAGTTTCTGGTTCATCAGTGCGACCAACCCTGCCCACAGCGGTGCGACCGCACTGGTACCTCCAATCACCAGGTTCTGTCCGTCCACGCGCACTTGGTAGCCACTGGCCGGGTCGGCGTCCCCTGCCACGTCGGGGACTCCGCGGCCGCCAACCCCGGTGATCGGCGGCACGTGCGCAGCATTCTGGTAGGTTGGCAACGCAAAGAAGCTGCTCACGCCGCCGCCCGTGGCGCTGTTGGCGCCTTCGTTCCAGACGACCTCCGCGCTGATGGTCTGTCCCGATGAAGTTAGTCTGGTGCCACCGCATCCCAGAGCAAACGGGCTCGATGCCGGAAAGTCCACATGCGGCGCCCCATCGCTCACGCCATCGGACGAGCCGTTGTCGCCCGCCGCACAACACACCGTGACTCCCATCGTCGCGGCGGCCTGAAATGCTTGATCAAACTGCGTCATGCCCTGAGCCGTCCAATTGGTTTCGGCCGAACCCCAACTGATGGAGATGACCGAAGGCTTGTTGATGTTGTCGTGCACAGCAGTCGTGATGGCGTCGAGAAAGCCTTGGTTGGTATTGGGTGCGAAATAGACTGCAATGGAGGCCCTTGGCGCCACGGCGGCGGCCACCTCGATGTCGAGCATCACCTCTCCGTCAGCGCTGTTGGCATTTGTCGGGTGGTTGCGCCCACCGTCGACGCGGATGGCCTTGACCGAAGGTGCGGGCAGCCCGAGGCCGGCGAAGTAGGTTTTCAGGTCGGCGGGCTTGAAGCCACCTCCGAGCTCGATGATGCCGATGCACTGGCCAGTGCCGTCCAGTCCCGTCGGGAAGCTGTACAGCTTGGCCAGTTGGGGTGGCGTGAATGACGTGCCCACCGCGCGGGGCGCCGCGACGCCCTCGGGATTGAGGCGTTGGAAATGAGGGGATGCTTGGGGCCGATCGTCGAGGCCAAAGACACCTTCCACCAAGTCGGCCAGGTTGGCCGGCACGCTGATCGGCCCGGTGCGTCCTCGATACGTGCCGCCGTCGTGTTCGAATTGCTTCAAGGTTACGCCAAATGCAGCGCTGAGGGTCTGGGCCGTACCGGACAGCACGACGCTGCGTCGGGCAGGATTCGACTCGACCACCACGAGTTGGTTGGCCTTAGCGAACTCGTCGATCTTGGCGATGTCCTGCGGATCGGCGCCGTGCTTGGCGGCATAGGCTTCGCGGCTGAGGTAATGCCGCTGACCCGGTGGCCTGTCGTCATGTCCGCCACCGTCGGCCAAGCTGCGCAGCGGCGTCTTCGAGCGCAAGCGCAGCGTAACTTCGAAACGCTCGCCGGGTGTGACTTCACCCACTTCTTTGGCGCCTGGCATGACGGAGCGTTCGCTGCCAAGAATGATATGTCTGTCGTTGACGGTGACCATAGTCGTCCTTCATGCGTTGAAGAGTCCGTGTCGGGCTTCGGACTCGAGAATGTTCGGGGTTGAGGCGTCCGACTTCGGGAATCGTGATCCGGCAGGCGCGCGGCGCCCATCCCTATATCGAGTCCGGAATTTCATGTAGGGCGCGGGTGAACGTTCGACGCGCGCCGCGTGTGGCCACGTGCCGCCGATCATTTGACGGGTCTTGCCGACGCTTCCTGAGTGAAAGTGCGGCCTGACGGCCTCGAAATCCGGCGGTTTCTGATGCTCCCAGGCGCTTCGAGCAGCGCTGCCGATCGCTGTCTTTGGTAAATCCACAGGGGAGCGTCCATAGAGTTGTCAGAAGCCCGATGCGCAGCGAACTCAGAGTCGCACGAGTCGGATCCAGTCGCTAGACGCGATTCAGGCTCGCGCGCCTTCACGGTGACGAACTTAAGTTTTGCTTAAGAGCGCTCTGACCCGACCGCCTCCCGCGTATTCTTGCGAAGCAGCATTAGGGACAACGAGCATGCAAGTCTTCCGGGGAATTGACTCAGGTCAAGAGTCAATAGGCATCGTCGGGTCGACAGTCCATTGCGTCGCGATGCGAGGCATGCAACGGTCCACTCGAAGCGTAGATCGGCGTCCATGGTCGCGATCCGATGCCACATCGGCCTACGATTTGAGGATAGGTTCGCAATGACTCACCAGCCCGTCGCGATTCCCGTAATGATCGACGACCGCTTCAACAGCGCCAACGGCACGGCAGTAATGCCCCCGTTGCTGTTGGGCCAAGGCAATTGGGAACGCGTATTCGTCGCTACGGCGGCAATTGCCGTCGCCACTAGTGTCGGCAGCTAGTTCGAAAGTCTTTCTTCCCTTACTGACGGAGACAACCATGAGAATGAAAGTGAACTCAATCGCAAGAGCATGCGCTCTCGCACTTGGTACATGCGGCATCGTGATGAGCGGAACGGCCAGCGCGCAGTCCAGCAACCAGGAGTTGAAGCAGCAGGTTGATATGCTCAAGGAGCAGCTCGAGCTGGTTCGTGGGCAACTCGACAAGGTCGTGAAGCAACTTGCCACTGCGCCTGCTGCCCCAGTGACCGCGCCGGCAGCGTCCGGCAGTCACGACTTCTTGGAACGCAAAGCCGGCGACGGACTGACCTTCTTCACGAGGGGAGGGGAAGTCTCTATCTACGGGAATCTCGACATTTCCGTAGATGCTGCGACCAAGGGCCTTGACGGCATGACGGTCGGCGGCGTGCCCCCCGCTGGCAGGAGCGGCTGGATGCCGGACATCTCGACTAATCTTTCCTATATCGGCGTGCGCGGCTTCCAGACGCTTGGCACGTTCCCCGCAAATTTTGTCTACCAGCTCGAGACTCAGATTGACGTCTCGGCCGCCTCCGGAACGAGCGGCAGTAACAGCAACACAAGCTCGGTCGTGAAGGGCGGCTTGACGTCTCGCAACAGCTTCATCGGACTGGCATCCCCGGCGTGGGGGGCGATCAAGATCGGCAAGACCGATGCGCCCTACAAGTCCTCGACCGCCTCGATGAACCCCTTCTCCGGAATGCTGGGCGATTACTCAGTTGTGATGGGCAATTCCGGCGGCGACAACCGGGTCGAATTCGGAACGCGGCTGGACCATTCGCTTTGGTATGAATCACCCAATATGGGAGGGTTCTCCGTCAACGCGCTGGTGTCCCCTGGACAGAACCGCGGCTATGACGCCAGCAATCTTGCGGCCGGCGAGGGTGATTGCTCCGGTGGCAACATTCCCGGCAGCGGCGGCACCCCAGTGGCCTGCAACGACGGAGCCTATGGCGCGGCTTACAGCCTTAGCGCCGGCTATCGCAACGGTCCGCTCTATGTTACGGGCGCCTACGAATTGCACAGAGGGGTGAACCGCACCAGCGATCTGCCCGCATTCGATCCCACGGACGTCGCGAACGAGTGGGCCGCCAAGATCGGCGCGCAATACAGATTCCCCACCGGCACGACGGTGAGTGCGATCTATGAAAAACTCAGGCGCAACGTTCCCGAAGCGCTGGCGTTTCAAAACGAGCGTAGCCGAAACGGCTACTGGTTGGCCGTTAGCCAGCAGATCGGTGACAACGACAGTGCGCACTTTGGATGGGCGCATGCGGGGCAATCACCTGGGGATCCTGGCCAGCACAACACACCGGGCGGACTCGCCTCGGACAACGCGGCCAACATGTTCACCTTGGCTTGGAAGCACCAAGTCGACAAGCAATTGAGTTTCTATGCGGACTTTGCCGAAACGCTGAACCACTCATCAGCTCACTATGACTTGGGAGCGGGTGGGCGCGGTGTCACCACCGATTGCCATGACGCATCGAATCCGGACCCGACGGGTTTCGATCCGAACGGCAACGGACCCCACTGCTGGGCAGGGGGCAAGCTGAAGGGCATCAGCGTCGGCATGAAGTACGCGTTCTGATTGACCCTTCGACTCAGACGGGCCTCACGGCACTCTGAGTCGAAGCTTGCTGCAGACTGGCTGCCGCCACCCCGAGTCCTTCATCCATGGCTTGACCGGCGGTTCGCCGTCAAACACTCTCGGTAGAAGCCCAGTGCGTTAATTGAGCACGCTGGGATCTGAGCGGGGGCGCCCAGCAATGGGCGTGCCTACCGCGATCACTATCCCTAAGCGAAGTCGGAGCTGGGCGTCGACGCCGGCGCGTACACAGCGCGGAGTTCAAGGGGCCAATCGTGGGGGCCTGCCGCGTGCCTGGCGTGTCGAGCGCGGCGGTTGCGATGATCCATGGCATCAACGCGAATTTGGCGCGCCTCTGGGTTGTTGACACTGATGCCGTGGCGCGGGTGCGTTGACGAGGGCCACCGGCAGCGCGGTGTGCGACGCGACTGCTGCGTTCGTGCAGGTGCAGTTGCGCGGTGCGCCAGCGACGCAGGCTGCGCCGGCTGACATCCGTGTCGAACTGCGCCGTGGTCCGATTGCGATCAGCGGCAGTTGGCCCTGCGTGGCCGCGGCGGAGTGCGCGGCCTGGATGCGTGAGCTGCTGCGGTGATACGGATCGACGCGGTCTGGCTGGCAGTGAACCCCATCGACATGCGCACCGGCAGTCGTGCTTGCGTGCGGCGGACCTCGCCGAGCGCTTGCGCGGGGTCGCTTCGGCCCTGCTGAAGGTCCTTGCGTGCGGCGATCTCCGCGTTCACCAGTTCATGTTGGCGCGCAAGGGTGTGCTCGGCCAGCGTCAGCGCAGCCTGGGCCTTGCTCGAATCAATAGTGGCCTGTGCGAGATCCGCAGCGTCCAGTGTGGATCGCCGACTCGAACCTCGTCGCCCATGCGCTTGTGCAAGCGCTCGATGAGGCCAGCGACGGGCGCCACGACCTTGATGAGCCGCGCGGGGGCGGCCTCGGTGACACCGGGCAGCGTGATCGGCCGCATGACTGTCGTCTCGGCGACCTCCTCCACCTGCAAGGCCTGGCGCAGCGGCGAGGTCTGCGGCACCGCGATGGCGTTGCCCTTGCGCACGAGTGCCGCGTCGTTCTTGCCGGCTGCGTAGCTGGATGCAGCGTTTGACGAAGCACCAGACTTGCCTCTGCACCCAGCCACGCTGCGCACGCGGCTAGCAGCGCGCAGGTGACGCTGCGCGTGAGGATTCCTCCAACCATGGTCTGACCGCTCCCGCATTCAAATTCCTGTCAAGTACGGGAGCCGCGGCGCGATTCGCATTCATCGCGCGTGGCGGGCACACCAGACGGTCAGAATAGCCAGCGGTGTCTGAAGAATCGCCCAATAAGTCCTGAAATCCTCTTCAGGATCGGGGCTGCAATCGGGAGCGTGTGGATGAGGATTCTGTTGGTCGAAGACGACCTCAAGGCCGCCCGGCTGCTGGCGCGCGGGTTCGAAGAGGAGGGCTTCATCGTCGACTTGGCCGGATCGGCCGAGCTCGGCGACGAGCTTGCCTTCGTCACCGACTACGACCTGATCGTGCTCGACTGGCTGCTGCCGAGCAAGGACGGTCTGACGCTGTGCCGCGAGTTGCGCCAGCGAGGCTCGGCCACGCCGATCCTGATGCTGACAGCGCGCGATGCTCTCGGCGACCGGGTCGCCGGCCTGAACACCGGGGCCGACGACTACCTGACCAAACCCTTCGCCTTCGAGGAACTGCTCGCACGTTCGCGTGCGTTGCTGCGGCGCTCTGAGATGACGCGTCCGCCGGTGCTTTGCGTCGCTGATCTCAGTCTGGACCCACAGACCCACGTCGTCGCCCGCGGTGGCGCTGCGATCGAATTGACGCCGAAGGAATTCGCGCTGCTCGAGATCCTGATGCGTCACGCGGGCGCGGTTGTCAGCCGTTCGCGACTCGCCGAACAGGTCTGGAAATCGGATTTTCTGGCGATCGACAACCTGATTGACGTGCACATCGGCAAGCTGCGGCGCAAGGTCGATGCGCCGGGACACGCGCCCTTGATTCAGACTGTGCGCGGGCGCGGCTTTCGGCTCGCCGCGACAATGACCGGAGACGGTGCGCATGCTTAGCTTTCGCCGTCGCCTGGGGCTGGTTCATCAATTCGTGATTCTCGTGGTGCTGGCTATCGCCGCCAGCGCTGCCTACTGGAGCTTGTCGCGCGCGGTACATGGACAACTCGACGCGGCGCTGCTGGCGCTGGCCGAGACCGAGGCGGGCATGCTGGCCGAAGAGCGCGGCGAGCCCGTCGTTCACGAAACAGCAGCGGCCGGTAGTGCGCCCATGTCGTTTGTACGCCTTGACCGGCTGGTGCAGATCGTCGATGCGCACGGGCGCGTGATCGCGCGCAGCGTGAATCTTGGCGCGGCCACATTGCCGGCGCACCCGGCCACGCTGGCGCGCCTCGCAAACGGGGAAACGGTGTTCGAGACCTTGCACAGCTTTGGCGAGGAGCCGACGCGGTTGGTGTCGGTGCCGGTGATCGCAGGCAAGGTGCTGCGCGGCGTGCAGGTGGCCGGCTCGCTGGACGATGTGCAACGTGTGCTCTACGCCGCGGCTGTGCTGTTTGCCGTGATGAGCGCGTTGCTGCTACTGTCGGTCGGCGCGGCCGGCGCGTTGCTGACGCGACGTGTTTTCAGAGCCATCGACGACGTGGTTCAGAAGGCCCATCGCATCGGGGAGGAAGACCTGAGTCAGCGCTTGCCCCATCCGGGCACGACGGACGAAATAGGCCGGCTGGTCGACACGCTGAACGAGATGCTCGGTCGCATCGAGCACGGCTTCGATGTTCAACGCCGTTTCACCGCTGATGCGTCCCACGAATTGCGCTCGCCACTGTCGCGGCTGCGAACCGAGCTAGAGCTGGCCTTGCGCCGCCCGCGCGAGACGGGCGCGTATGTTGAGACCTTGCGCTCGGGTCTCGAAGAGGTCGAGCGTCTGACCTTGCTGGTCGAAGAACTGCTGGCGCTTGCGCGTATCGACGCGGGTCAGGAGCGAGGTAACGCCGAGCGCATCGTGCTGAACACGTTGGTGGAAGATGCGATAAGTCGGATGAAACCGATTGGTGACGCGCGCGGGGTCAGGCTCGAGATCGAGACTTCACGCCAGGTTTGCGCTAAGGTTGCCCCGGGATCGGCCGGTCTCGTGCTCGACAACCTGCTCGACAACGCTATCAAGTTCTCGCCGCTTGGTGCTCAGGTGACCGTGGAGGTCATGGTCGAAGGGACCGACGCCGTCATTCGTGTGATCGATGGCGGACCGGGCATCCGTCGCGACGAGCTCGAGCGGGTTTTCGAGCGTTTCTATCGAGGTCCGTCTGCACGCGCCGGCAGCACGCCGGGTATGGGTCTCGGGTTGGCGCTGTCGCAGGCCATTGTCCACGCGCATGGCGGCAGCATCGGCGCATTGAACGCCGAACCGGACGGGGCTGTGTTCGAAGTGCGACTGCCCTCGATCGACTGACCTGACCGGTATTGGCGGCATGCGCAGGGCACGCCGACCATTCGGCACAGCACAAATGCAGGCGAACACTCAGTCGACGGCTCCACATCGGCAGGCTTCGCTCATAGTCGCGTTGCGGCATCCGTCCACGACGACCGTCCGCTGAGACTTGGTGCACACGGGCGAGTTGGACTACCCGATGTCTGCTGCTGGCGCGAGCCGACATTGGCGCGGTCGGGGTGCGGTACTTTGGGACCTGACGTTCGCCAACGAGTCGGGTTGAAAGACCGCTTCCTCGAGCATTAGACGCGGTCGACCAGTTGCAGACATAGGAAGTGCGCCGTCTGGTCGAGCGTCTCCAGCCGACCCGTGAGGAGCTTGTTCAAGTCAACGAGATGACCCGGTCAGGCGCTCCAATCGAAGCCGGGTCGTGTTCAGGAACGTCATGGAGGAGTGGACCTGGAATGTACCAAGGCTATCCCCGTTGGGGCAGCCAAGTGCCCGTAGTCGCAGCATGCGACGGCGTCATTGTCGACGCGGTGCGCGGTGCGGCATCTCGGATGTGTGATTTTAGGCGAGCAAGGCCAACGGATTCGCGACCGCTCAGTGTTGCGAATGCGGCAGCTGACGCGTCACCACCTCCAGCCAAAAGTCGCGGGCTCATGGTTCAAGCCCACCCGGATCGAAGCCTTTCGCCAAGGTCGATCCTCCCGCCGACCAGGTCCGGAATCGCCTCCTTCGACCTACTACCAGGCAGCGCCGGTCCGACCTGCTCGAAGAGCTTCACGACCTCTGGCGGAATGAACCTCGTCAGCGATCCATACAGGTGTCGGTCCCCGCCGCTGGCCTGCTGCGTCAGATAAAAGCGCTGCGGCAACAGCACATGCAAATGCTGTTTGGCGCGCGTCAGCGCGACATACAGCAATCGTCGCTCTTCCTCGATCTGCGCCGTCGTGCCCGTGGCCATGTCCGACGGGATGCAGCCGTCCACGGCGTGCAGCAGATGAACCGATTGCCACTCCATGCCCTTGGCCGAGTGAATCGTTGAAAGAATCAGATAGTCCTCGTCCAGCTGTCCCGGCCCCGACTCATCGCTCGTCGCCGCCGGTGGATCAAGCGTCAGGTCGGTCAAGAACTGCTGCCGCGTCGACGTGCCATGGGTCATGCGAGCCAGCTGCGTCAAGTCCGCCAGACGGACGCGGGCATCCTCATGCAGCCGCTCCAGATGCGGCTCGTACCAGTGGTTCACGAGTGCGATGTCTTCGGGCCAGGCGCTGTCTCTCCGATCGAGAGCGGCTAGCAGCTTCGCCAGTGCCTGCCACTCCAGTCTTGCCGCGGCTGGCGGCTCGAAACGTTGCAACGCAGCCGCAGGATCCGGCGCTGCATCCATCGCATCGAGCAGCCGCTTCGTTGTTGCTGCGCCGATGCCGGGTACCAACTGCGCCACCCTGAAGCCTGCCAGGCGGCCACGCGGGTTCTCAGCCCAGCGCAGCACCGACAACACGTCCTTCACGTGAGCCGCCTCGAGAAACTGCAGGCCGCCGAACTTCACGAATGGAATGTTTCGTCGCGTCAATTCGAGTTCAAGACTCGCGCTGGGGTGGGAGGTTCTGAACAGCACCGCCTGCGCCTTCAGCCCCGCCTCGCAGTGCTCTCGCACCCGGTCGGCTACCCAGCACGCTTGCGCCGAATCGTCTTCCACCGCGACCAGCTCAGGGCGCTCGGACGAGACCTTGTCGGTCCACAGCGTCTTCCCAAAGCGCTCTGCCGCAAGCGCGATCACCGCGTTCGATGCGTCCAGGATCGGCCGCGTCGACCGGTAGTTTCGCTCGAGCGTCACAACGCGCGCAGGTGGCTCAAAGCGACGCGGGAACTCCAGGATGTTGTGCACCTCTGCTGCGCGGAAGCTGTAGATGCTTTGCGCATCGTCGCCGACGACCGTGAGGCATGGCCCGTTGGCTTGAGCCCGAGCAAGATGGCTTCTTGCAACCGGCTCGTGTCCTGATATTCGTCGACCAGCACGTGATCGAACCGCGCGCCGACATGGCGCGCCAGCGTCGGCTCCCGCATTATCTCTGCCCAGTAGAGCAGCAGGTCATCGAAGTCGAGCACGGCCTGACGCTGTTTCTCCGCGACGTAGGCGTCGAAGAGCCGCTTCAGGTCCGGGCCGTGTTCGGCACACCACGAGAATACATTCAACAGCAAAGAATCCAGCGACAACTGGCTGTTGACCGCACGCGAGTAGATCGCCAGACAAGTGCCCTTTTGCGGGAAGCGGTTGCGTCCCTTGGTCTCGCCCAGGCCCAACTGCTGCCGCGCCAGCGCGAGCAGGTCCTGAGTTGTCGTTCAGCCCGACATGCGGTGCGTACTCGCGGAGCAGCCGTGCGCCAACGCCGTGGAAGGTGCCTGACCAATGCAGTACCGGCGGCTGCTGAGTCGACGAGAACCCCAGTGCTTGATGCAAAACGCGGCCGACCCGGCGCTCCATTTCCTTGGCGGCCCGGCGCGAGAAGGTCAGCAGCAGGACGCGCTGCGGGTCCGCCCCAGCCAGCACCAGGCGGGTGACACGGCTCGCAAGCGTCAGTGTCTTGCCGGAGCCGGCACCGGCAATGATGAGCAGCGCCTTGCCTAGTTGGCCGGGCTCCTCAATGCCGTGTTCCATCGCCTCGCGTTGCTCTGCATTGAGCGTCGCGAAAGGGTGGGGGCGTTTGGGAGGCGCAATCATGCAAGGCCGACGAGGAGAACTGCTCGATACTGTACATTCATCCAGCACGCAGAATTGGACTGATTGCAAGGAAGTAGAGAGGGCGCATGCCGGTACCTGCAGGCGCTGGCGCTGCCACCGACAGAGCGGCCGTACTGCTGGAACGTGCTGATGAAGATCCGCGAGTCGCTGTGGCGACGTTTCCACGAGGCCATCGAGCCACTGGACGAGGGGGGCAGGTTGCGGCTCGTGCATTTCCAGTTCCACCCTGGCTCACACGCACGGCGGCACGATCACGTGCGTCTGTGCGTGCAGATGAAGCATGGGCACACAGTCTCGGTGGAGTTCCGCAATCGAATCTGGTTCGAGGACGGACGCACAGCGTCGACCTTGACTGTGCGCGCGAACTCGGTGCACTGCACGCAGTGGTCGATGCACGGCAGGGGTTCACGAGCAGCGTGCCCCCAGTGTGGGAAACCACGCACCCGAAGTTGGCGCGGGTGCGGCTGTACGGGCGCAATGCCGGGCGCTGGAATTCCACGACCTCTTCGGCATCGAGCGATCGCTTCAACTACATTTTTCTGGATGCGGAACAGCAGAATCTGGTGCAACCCATTCGGGGACTGTCAAAGAGCGTGCTCGAGACGCATGTCGTGTTCAACAACAACATTGAAGACCGAGGGCAGGGCAATGCGGTTGAGTCGATCTGCGACGGCGCGCCAAAGCCGCACAACGTTGACTTGGGCGCTATGCCTAGCGCGCGTCCTCTTGAAGGAATGGCTAGGCGGCGGCGACATATGACAGCAGGCGCGACACAAGTTCATCGGGCTGACTAAGAGCTGCGAGATGCCCTCCAGACATTACATCCGCTTCGATGCCAAGACGTTCGCGAGCGACTCGCCGTTGAAACTCGGCCGGAAAGAATCGGTCTTGAAGTGAGACCAGGACGCGGAGTTGAGTGGCAGGCCAGCGCTCAAAGGAGCAAGGCGAGGTGAACAAGTTGTGTGACTGAGTCGGTTCACCGCGTGCCCATGCCGTATTGATCAGCGCCTGGGGCACGTCGTGAAAAAATTCGATTAGAGGATCGAACGGAGCATCTCCCGCACGGCCTTCGCGGACGGCCTGCCGGCGCTTGGCATCCAGTTGATGCGTGTTGGCGAACCAGTCACCCGGACATTCATCGGGTCTCGGAATCATCGCATTGAGGAAGACAAGCATTCGGACGGGTAGCCGCGTGCAGACGAGCGGCGCCGTAAATCCCGCCAGCGATTGTGCAACCAGTACAAGGCGCGCCGGGTCTCGATCCGCGATCGCCTCCACGACTGCGTCCGCGTACTCGGGCAAACCGGCCGAATCGTCCGCCGCAGGTATCGCAACAGGGACCACTTCGTAACCGTGCTGCACGAGTTTCGGCGCGACCGAGTGCCAATACCACGGGTCGCCCCCTGCGCCGGGGATCAAGATGAAGATGGCGTTTGACATTGCAGAGAGCCTCGATGAAGCAATTCTTCATCCTCACGACGAACGAACTTCTTCGGATTCGACATCCCAGGTGACGTCAACAAGTTCTGGTGCCTTGACGCGGGCCCGCTCCTGCGCCGCCAACGGTCGGGCCAAACATCTGAGGTGCCGGTGGGATTGCGCCTACAAGCACTCGAGGGCTCGGCCGATTGTTTGCCAATGCGGAACATCGCATGCTCTAATCGTTACACGCGGCCGCATGGCGCATTCGTTCGTGAATCAACAGGAGATTAATCGTGCTCTACACAATTGCATTGGTGTTGCTGGTTCTTTGGGTTCTCGGCTTGGTGACGTCATTCACGGCGGGTGGCTTGCTGCACATCCTGCTCGTGGCTGCCGTAATCATCGTGCTGTACCAGCTCATCACAGGTCGACGCGTCGGCTGACGATCGCTGGGCGCGTGTTGTCGATCAGATCGCCCCACCTGGCCCCGACCCGCTCCACCCTATCCAGGGAATCGATCCCACGCGCGGTAGCGCGGTAGGCAACCTCAGGCCGTGCTTCCACGCAGCTCTTTGTCGGCGGGTGGAGGCCGATGAGCGTGTTTGGTCACAGCTGAAAGTGAATATGAAAACCATCATCGCTATGGCTCTCGCCGCAAGTGCAATCGGTTCCGCAATAGCTCAGCCGAGTGTGGGCGTTTCGATCGGCATCAATCAGCCCGGCGTCTACGGCCGGATCAACATAGGCGAGCTTCCTAGGCCAGCTCTTGTGCTGGCGCAGCCGGTGCTCATTACCCAGCCTCAATACGTGGTCGATAGGCAGCCGATCTACCTCTACGTGCCACCCGTGCATCAACAGAATTGGCGCCGTTACTGCGCTCGATACGGTGCATGCAGCCAACCCGTGTACTTCGTTCAGGACCAATGGGTTCGCGACCGCTACCAAGACGAACACCCCGATTGGGATCGTGGGCGCCACCGTGGTTGGACCGAGCAGGACGAACATCGGCATGACGGCGATCGCGATCGTGGTCAACGCGATGATCAGGGCAAGAGCCGCGACCATAAACACGACAACGATCGCCGCGACTGACTTGCATGGAGGGCTGAGAGCAACACCCAAAACGAATGAGTCTCGTGAAGGAATTTCCCATGAGCAAGTTAGCCCTTCGCCGTTCACTGCTGGCGCTTTCCAGCGTCCTGATGTTGACACTCAGCGGCTTGGCCGCTGCAGAGCCGCCGTCGCGCGCGGCAC
>JANYBE010000373.1 GCA_025360945.1 Rhizobacter sp.
TACACCGACCTCGCGAAATGGGCCAAGGGCCGCGGCCACACCCACCTGCGCGTCGACGGCGAATTCCTCGAGGTCGACCCCTGGCCGCGCCTGGACCGGTTCAAGGAACACACGCTGGAGCTGCCGGTCGGCGACATTGTCGTCAGCGCCGACACCGAGCCTGAGCTGCGTGCGATGCTCGCGAGCGCTCTTGAACTGGGAAAGGGCGTTATGCATTTGCTCGCGCCGCTCGATGGGCTGAAGGGCGCGATGCTGGCCGAGACGCCGACCGCGCAGATCGGCGCGGTCAAGGTCTTCTCGACCAAGCGCGCCTGCCCGACCTGCGGCACCAGCTACGCCGAGCTCGATCCGCGCATGTTCAGCTACAACAGCAAGCACGGCTGGTGCACGACCTGCGTCGGCACCGGCCTCAAACTGACGCGCGAGCAGCGCAAGGCCTACGACGACTCGGTGCGCGACGACGACAACCGGGGCCAGGAGCAATCCTTTCCTTCGGAGGAGCAGGAGGTCGAAGGCGTCGCCGACGAGGCCTGCCCCGACTGCGTGGGCACGCGGCTGAATCCGGCTTCGCGGCTCGTAACCTTCGAGTCGGAATCGATCACCGCGATTGCGCAATGGTCGGTCACCGACGCGCGCGGCTGGGTCAACGCGCTCGCACTCACCGGCCGCGATGCCGAGATCGCGCGCGACGTGATCAGCGAGATCAAGAGCCGGCTCGAGTTCCTCGAAGAAGTAGGCCTGGGCTACCTGACGTTGGACCGCGCCGCTCCGACGCTGAGCGGTGGAGAGGCCCAGCGCATCCGCCTCGCGGCGCAGCTCGGCAGCAATCTGCAGGGCGTCTGCTACGTGCTCGACGAGCCGACCATCGGCTTGCACCCGCGCGACAACCAGGTGCTGCTCAACGCGTTGCAGACGCTAAGCGACAAGGGCAATACGTTGGTTGTCGTCGAGCACGACGAAGACACGATCCGCCGCGCCGATCACATCATCGACATCGGCCCTGGCGCCGGCAAGCGCGGCGGCAACCTCGTGGCCGAAGGCAGCGCGGCCGACCTCGCGCTGAACCCCGAGTCGGTCACCGGCCGATTTCTCGCCAACCCGCTGGTGCATCCGATACAGGCGCGGCGTTTCATCGAGCCGGTGACCACGAAGACAGTGCGCGCCGAGAGCGAGGCGAACCGATTGCTTACGGTGCGTGTGGCCAGCAGGCACAACCTGCGTAACATCACGGTCGACGTGCCGCTGAAGCGGCTTGTCGCCGTCACCGGCGTCAGCGGCTCCGGCAAGTCCACGCTCGCGCGCGACGTGCTGCTGGCCAACCTGCAATTCATCAATACGCGCGGCGGACGGCCGAACTGGCAGGGCTGCGAGAGCATCGACGGCTGGGGCTTCATCGATCGCGTGCTCGAGGTCGACCAGACGCCGATCGGCAAGACGCCGCGCTCGTGCCCGGCGACCTACATCGGCTTCTGGGACACGATCCGCAAGCTCTTCGCCGACACGTTGGAGGCGCGTGCGCGTGGCTACGCGCCGGCGCGCTTTTCCTTCAACACCGGCGAAGGCCGCTGCGCTGGCTGCGAAGGCCAGGGCGTGCGCACGATAGCGATGAGCTTTTTGCCCGACGTGAAGGTGCCGTGCGACGTCTGCCACGGCGAACGCTTCAACGCCGAAACGCTGGCGGTGAGCTGGCGTGGCAAGAGCATCGGCGACGTGCTAAAGATGGAGGTCGACGAAGCGGTCGAATTCTTCGCATCGATGCCCAACATCTCGCACCCACTGCAGTTGCTGAAAGACGTGGGCCTGGGCTACCTAACGCTCGGCCAGCCGTCACCGACCCTCAGCGGCGGCGAGGCGCAGCGCATTAAGCTCGTCACCGAACTCAGCAAGGTGCGCGACGACGTCACGCGCCGCGGCAACAAGGCGCCACACACGTTGTACGTGCTTGATGAGCCAACCGTCGGCCTGCACATGGCCGATGTGGAACGCCTGATCCGCGTATTGCACCGCCTCGTCGACGGCGGCCACAGCGTCGTCGTGATCGAGCACGACCTCGACGTGATCGCCGAAGCCGACTGGGTCATCGACCTCGGGCCGGACGGCGGCGTCAAGGGCGGCGCGGTG
>JANYBE010000385.1 GCA_025360945.1 Rhizobacter sp.
GTCGCCGGCGCGGGCACGCTGGCGCGCGAGATTGAGCTCGAAGCTGGCCTGCCCGATGCAGTGTTGGTAAGTGTCGGCGGCGGCGGGCTGATCGGCGGCATCGCAACTTGGTTCGCCGGTCGCAGCCGGACGATCGCGCTCGAACCTGAACTCGCGGCGACGCTGCACAGCGCCCTCGCTGCCGGCATGCCGGTGGATGTATCCGTCGGTGGCATCGCCGCCGATTCGCTGGGCGCACGGCGCATCGGTGCAATCGCGTGGGACATCGCACGGCGCCATGTCGCGCAGTCAGCGCTATTGAGCGACGACGCGATCCGCGCGGCACAACGCTTCCTGTGGCGCGAGTTCAAGCTCGCAGTGGAGCCGGCGGCGGCGCTGCCGCTGGCGGCATTGCACAGCGGTGCGGTGAAGCCTGCCGCGGGCGACCGGGTGTGCTTGATCGTATGTGGGGCGAATCTCGATCCGGCCACGTTGTCGCACGGCCTTGCGCCATGAAGTTTCTCATCCTCGGTGGTGGCGTATTCCTCGGCGCAAGCACGCTGCAGGCAGCGCTCGCTCGCGGGCATCAGGTCACGGTGTTCAACCGCGGCCGATCGCGAACGAACTGGCCGGACGATGTCGAGGTGTTGAACGGCGATCGCAGCGGCGACATGTCGGCTCTTGACAGCCGACGCTGGGACGCTGTCGTCGACACCTGCGGTTACACGCCCGCCGACGTGCAGCGCAGCGCCGACACGCTGCACGAGAGCGGTCGCTACTTGTTCGTCTCCAGCATCTCGACCTACGCGACGACGCACCAGGTGCCGATGCGTGAGACCGACCCGCTGAGCCGTAGCGACGGCGTCGCGCGCGACGACCGAGGCCTGCAGCACTACGGCGCGCAGAAGGCAGCGTGCGAGACCGAAGTGCAACGCGTGTTCGGCACGCGTGCGCTGATCGTGCGGCCGGGCCTGATCGTCGGTCCGGGCGATACCAGCGGCCGGTTCAGCCACTGGCCATGGCGCATGCTGGACGGCGGCCCGATGCTAGTGCCTGACGTGCCGGCCGGCGAGCCTTTGCAATTCATTGACGTGCGCGATCTGGGCGACTGGATGGTCATGCTGATCGAGCAGGGTGCGAGCGGCGCGTTCAATGCGACCGGGCCGGTCAACGCACCGGTGTGCGACTGGGCCACCTTCATCATGGCCTGCGCGCACGAGGCCAGCGCGCGCGGCGCCACGCCGGCCAACGTGGTGGGCGTGGGCGAGGCCTTTCTGGCGCAGCACGCGGTGCTGCCCTGGTCCGAGTTGCCGCTGTGGCTGCCGTCAGACGACGCCGACACCCGAGGCTTCTCGCGCGTCGACCTGACTCGCGCCATCGCGGCTGGTCTGCACACGCGGCCGCTGCGCGAGACCATCGCCACGGTGATGGACGAGGGCGTGCCTGCCGTCGACGACAAGCGCCGCGCCGGCCGCCTCACGCGCGAGCGCGAGGCCGATCTGCTCGCGGCCTGGAGCCAACGCTGACCACCCACGCGGGACACACCATGACGATCACACTCAACAAGGAATCGCGCAGCACGGCCGTCGTGTCGATCGAACGCTACTTCAAGGACGAACTCGACGAGAAGATCGGCAACATCCGCGCCGCCGCGCTCTTGAACTTCTTCCTCGAGGAGATCGGCCCAAGCATCTACAACCAGGCGGTTGCCGACGTGCAGGAGCGGCTGATTCATCGCGTCACCGAAGTCGACATCGAATGCCACGAGAACGAATTCGGCTACTGGATCAAACGTCCGAAGCGTTGAACCTCAGTGCTTTGCCACCGCGAGCCAGCGATCGAGCTGTTCGCGGTCGGCGAGCAGTTCCGCGCTGGCTCCTTCGTGCACGACCATGCCGCGGTCGAGTACCACGGCGCGCTGCGTGATCGGCAGGATCATGCGCGGGTTCTGCTCGACGATGATCGCGCTCATACCCTCGTCGCGTACCACGCGCGCGATCGAGCGCAAGAGCTCTTCGACGATGATGGGTGCGAGGCCTTCGAGCGGCTCGTCGAGCAGCAGCAGCTTCGGGTTCAGCACCAGCGCGCGCGCAACTGCGAGCATCTGCTGCTCGCCACCCGAGAGCTGGTTGCCCATGTTGGCCTTGCGCTCGGCCAGGCGCGGGAACATCTCGTAGGCGCGCGCTACCGTCCACGGACCCGGCCGCGCGACGGCGGTGAGGTTCTCGTGCACTGTCAGCGACTTGAAGATGTTGCGCTCCTGCGGCACCCAGCCGATACCGGCCGCGGCGCGCTGGTGCGGCGCCAGAGCAGTGAGGTCAACACCGGCAAGCAGGATGCGGCCCGCGTGCCGGCGCGTCACGCCGACCAGCGTGTTCAGCAGCGTCGTCTTGCCGGTACCGTTGCGGCCCAGCAGCGCGAGCGACTGGCCTTGCTTCAGTGTGAGATCGACACCCTGCACGACCACCGCCTCGCCGTAGCCGGAGCGCAGGCCTTGCACGTTCAGCAGTTCAGCCATGCGCGGCCTCGCCCGCTTGTTCACCTTCGCCGAGGTAGACCGCCTTCACGCGCGGATTGTTCGAAATGGCCTGCACGCTGCCTTCGGCAAACACCGCACCGTTGACGAGCACAGTCACGCTGCTCGCGAAGTTGAAGACCAGGTCCATGTCGTGCTCGATCAGCAGCACCGACACGTCGGTCGGCAACGCGTTGACGATGTCGAAGATCTCCTGGCGCTCGCCTTCAGGCACGCCGGCCACCGGTTCGTCCAGCAGCAGCACGCGCGGCTCGCAGGCCAGCGCGGTGGCGATCTCGAGCAGGCGGCGCTTGCCGTAGGCGAGCTGCTTGACCTGCTGGTTCATCACGTCCGTGAGATGGAACTGCCCGAGCAGTTTCTCGCACGCCGGGGCCACACGCGCGTCACGGCCGAGCGGCTTGTGCCAGCAGCCGCTGATGCCCAGCCGCGCCGATACCGTCAGCGCCAGCGACTGCAAGGGTGTGAGCTCGCTGAACAGCTGGTTGATCTGGAAGGTGCGCACGATGCCGCGGCGCACTCTTTTGTGCGGCGCGAGCTGCGTGATGTCTTGGCCGTCGAGCCAGATGCTGCCGGCGGTCGGCTCCAGCACACCCGTCAGAAGATTGATCAAGGTCGTCTTGCCGGCGCCGTTCGGACCGATCAGCGCCCGGCGTGCACCTTTCTCGACCTGGATCGACACGTCGTCGGTCGGCGTGATGCCGCCGAAACGCTTGAGCAGGCCGCGGGTCTCCAGGACCGTCGTCATGACTTCTTCCACCATGTCCACGGCTTCGTCAGCCGTTCGCGGCCGACCAGCACCAGCACGACCAGGAAACTCCCCAGCCAGAAGTTCCAGTACTGCGGCGTCCAGGCCGAGATCAGGTCGTGCAGCAGCTTGAATACGATCGCACCGAAGATGCCACCGTACAAGTAGCCGGTGCCGCCGATCACGAGCACCAGCAGCACCTCGGCGCTGCGGTGAAAGTCGAACACGTCAAGCGACGCGAAGCCGGTCGTCTGCGCGAGCAAGCCACCGGCCGCACCGGCGATTGCTGCGGCCACTGTGTAGACGACGACCAGGCGCGCGTTCACCGACAGGCCGATGCTCGCGGCGCGCAGCCGGTTGTCGCGCAGCGCTTGGAGCGAGACGCCGAACGGTGAGTGCACCAGCCGGCGCGCGAGCAGCACGCACACGCCCAGCACGACCAGCGTATAGGCATACGCGGTGTGGCCGCCGAGGTCGAAATCGAAGGCACCAAACGGTGTGCGCAGCGGACCCATCACGACACCTTGCAGCCCGTCGGCGCCACCGGTCAGCCAGTCGAGCTTGTTGGCCAGTTCGTACAGGATGGACGCAACGCCGAGCGTCACCATCAGCCGCGTCAGGTCGGAGCCGCGCAGAATCAGCGCGCTGCACAGCGCACCGAGCAGCGCCGCGATCGCGATGGCAAAGAGCATGCCGATCCACGGGTCGGGCATCACCAGCTTGGCGAACAGCGCTGCCGCATACGAGCCGATGCCGAAGAAGGCCGCGTGGCCGAGCGAGACGATGCCGGCGTAGCCGAGGATCAGGTCGAGCGAGACGGCGAACAGTGCCAGAATCGCGATCTCGTTGAGCAGCAGTGCCTGGCCGGGCAGTGCGATCCACGACAGCGCGAGAAACGCGAAGGTCGCGAGCTCCCACCAGCGCCACGTCGCCTGCGCGCGCAGTGCCTGCGCGACCGCACTCACTTGCCACCCCCGGCGCGCGCGAACAGGCCTTGCGGGCGCAGCAGCAGGATCACGATCATGAGCGTGTAGACGATGAAGGCTCCGAGCTTGGGCACGTAGTACTTGCCGGCGACGTCGGCGATACCAAGCAGCAGCGCGGCGAGCAGCGGGCCGGTCAGCGTGGTCGTACCACCGACCGAGACGACGATCAGGAAGTAGATCATGAACTTGAGCGGAAAGCTCGGGTCCAGCCCGAGGATCTCAGCGCCCAGCGCGCCGCCCAGGCCGGCCAGCCCGGAGCCGACCGCGAAGGTCAGCAAGAAGATGCGGTTCACGTTCAGGCCCAGGCCGCCAGCCACGCGCGGGTCGTCGACCGAGGCACGCAGCTGGCTGCCCAAGCGCGTGTTCGACAGCATCCATTGCAGGCCAATCGTCAGTGCCGCACAGACGACGATGATGAACAAGCGGTACTTGCCAATGCCGATCCAGCTGATGTCAAAACGACCTTGCAGCCACGTCGGCAGCGTGATGTTCTGCTGCATCGAGCCGATGATGTAGTCGACCCCGGTGACGGCCATGAACACCAGACCGATCGAGAACAGCACCTGGTCCAGATGCGGCTTGCCGTACAGGCGCCGGTACAGCAGCGGCTCTAGCACTGCACCCATCACCGCGGTGCCGAGGAACGCAAGCGGCAGCGTGACGAGGAACGGCACGCCGAGCCGGTTCATCAGCAGCACGGTGATGTAGCCACCCGCCATCGCGAACGCGCCGTGCGCAAGGTTGATGAAGTTCATCAAGCCTAGCGTCACCGCCAGTCCGACGGCGAGCACAAACAGCAGCATGCCGTAGGCGATGCCGTCGAACAGGAGGGTCAACATGCGGGCGAGTCAGCTCACTTGGTCTTGCCGGGGTCTTTGACCGCCTTGATAACGTCGAACTCGACGTTGTACAGGCCGTTGCCCATCGACGGCACGCGCTCGACCTTGCGGATGTAGACGTCCTGCACGATGTCGCGTGTCTGGCCGTCGATCAGCACCGGGCCCCGCGGACTCTCGAAGATCTGGCCCTTCATCGCGTTCAGCAAGGCCTCGCCACCGGCGCCCTTGGTCGTCTCGAGCGCCTTGTAGATCACGCGCATGCCATCAAAGCCGCCCACCGCCATGAAGTTCGGGCGCATGCCCTTGTTCGCGGCCTGGAAGGCCTCGACGAACTTCTTGTTGGTAGCCGACGGGTGCGCGGCCGAGTAGTGGTGCGAGTTGACCACGCCCAGCGCCACGTCACCCATGTCGGCGAGCTGGTCGTCATCGGTCACGTCGCCGGTGGCGATCAGGCGGATACCGCTCTTGTCGAGGCCGCGTTCGGCGAATTGCTTCATGAACGCCGCGCCCTGGCCCGAGGGCAGGAACACGAACAGTGCGTCGGGCTTGGTGTCGATCACTTTTTGCAGCACCGGAGCAAAATCGGGCGCGCGCAAAGGCGTGCGCAGCTTGTCCAGGATCTGGCCCCCGTCGAGGCGGAATTGGCTGTCGAAGAACTTCTCGGCGTCGAAGCCCGGGCCGTAGTCGGCCACCAGCGTGACGGCTCGTCTGATCTTGTTCTTCGCGGCCCAGTCGGCGATGGCTATCGTGACCTGCGGCAGCGTGAAGCTGGTGCGGACGATGTAGGGCGAGGCCTCGGTGATGCTGCTCGTCGCCGCGGCCATCACCACCAGCGGCGTCTTGCTCTGCGTGGCCAGCGGCGCGGTGGCCAGCGCAGTCGGCGTGATCCCGAAGCCGGCAATCACCGCAACCTTGTCGTTGACGATCATCTCCTGAGCGATGCGCTTGGTGGCGTCGGGCACGGCGCCGTCGTCCTTCAGGATCACCTCGACGGTGCGCCCGGCGATCTTGTTGCCGTTCTGCGCCATCCACAGCTTCACCGCCGCATCGATCTGGCGGCCGGTCGACGCGGACTGGCCGGTCATCGGCAGGATCAGGCCGATCTTGATGGGGCTGGTGTCGGCCGCCCATGCAGGCGCGCCGCTCGCGGCAGCGATCAGGCTCAGGGCGGTTTTCAGGAAGAGGCGCTTTGTGGTCATGGAGTCTCCGTACGGGGTCATTTCAATCCGTCCGCAAATGTAGCCTTGCGAGTCAGTCGGGCCGATAGGCAGAATCCAGCACGAGCCCGCCGCCGCTGACGCGCGAGACGCAGGCGCACAGGCGCTGGTTCAGCTGCTTCTCATGGGCACTGAAGAACACGTCGCGGTGGTCGATCCGCCCATGCGTCTCGACGATATCGACGGCGCACAGGCCGCACTCGCCGCGGCGGCAGTCGAACAACGTGTCGACGCCGGCCTCGTTGAGCACGTCGAGCAGCGTGCGATCGGCGGGCACTTGCAGTTCGACGCCGTGGCGCGGCAGCCTGACCCAGAAGGCCTCGTTGGCGGCCGCGCCGCTGTTGCCGAAAGTCTCAAAGCGCAGGTTGGCCGGCGGGCGGCTCGTTTGCGCCCAGGCGCCGCGCACCGCGTCGAGCATGGGCAGCGGGCCGCACATCAGCAGCAGCGCGTTCGGGTGCAGCGCGGCGATCTCGTCGGCAAAGGCAATGCGCTGGCCGGCGTCGTCGGCAAAGGTGCGAAGGCGCTCGCCGAGCGACGCGTGAAGCACGTCCTTCAGCGCGAACTCGGCCGCGCTGCGCGCCGCGTACAGCAGGCGCACGTCGGCCCCGCGCGCCTGCAGCATCAGCGCCATGCCCACGAGCGGCGTGATGCCGATGCCGCCCGCGACCAGCAGGTACTGCGGCGCGCCTAGCGACAACTCGAAGTGGTTGTTCGGCTCACCCACCTGGAGCTCGGCACCGGTTTCCAGCGACCACATGTGGCGCGAGCCGCCACGGCTGGGCAGCGCGAGCTTCACGGCGATGCGGTAGACCTCGGGGTCGCCCGGCAGCCCGACGAGCGAGTACGAGCGCGTCTCTTGGCGACCGTCGATCTGCACCTGCACGTTGAGGTGGCTGCCTACCGTCCAGGGCCGCACCCCACCTTGCGGGCGGATCTCGAACTCGCGCACCGTCGGACTCAGGTCGCGGTGAGCGCGCACGGTTGCCGGATGCCATTGCAACGGGTTGCGCATGGTTCGTCTCTTTCGAAAGATCTGCGCGAATTCACCGAACAGCGCGATGGCGGATCAGGCTCGCGCCCGGGACCAAGCGCAAGGTCTTGTGGCTTTGCAAGGCCTGCTGCAAATTGCGCCGAGCGATGCGGGCGTGCTCGCGCATCAGGGCTTCAGCGCGCGCGCCTTCGCGTTTCACAATGGCCTCGACTACCATGTGGTGCTGGGCCTGCGCGACGACGAGCACGTCGCGTGCGTGCGGACCGACCGACTGCGCCATCACGAAGCCGTTGGGCGACGCGAACGGCAGCGCGGTGGCTTTTGCCAGCTGCCGCGCGACCAGCGGGCTGCCGGCCATGTCGGCAAGCAGCGCATGAAAGCGCGCGTTCTCCTGCACATAGGTTGAGAAGGTCTCGTCGGTGAGTTCGGGCCTTGCCAATGCCGCGTCGATGCGCTCCAGGCACGCGCGCGCTTGGGCAATCAGGCCTGGGCTCACGCCGCGCTCGGCTGCCAGCCGCACGGCCAAGCCCTCCATCGTGCCGCGCACCTCGATCGCGTCATGGATGTCGTTCTCGGAGAAGTCCTTCACCGCGTACCCGCCCGAGGGCAAGGCTTCCAGCAGACCTTCTTCGGCGAGCCGCACGAGCGCGAGCCGCACCGGCGTGCGCGAGACGTTGAGGCGCTCAACCAGCCACAGCTCAGCGATGCGCGCACCAGCCTTCAGCTCGCCACCGAGGATCAGCTCGCGAAGCGCGAGCTGGGCCTTCACGGCCTGCGGGGCAGACGACGCCTCGATCGTCATGCCGCCGAGCGCAGTGGGATCACGCGTGGCTTCACGGGCCCACCCGACTCGGCTGCGATCATCCTGTCGATCAGCTTGCGCATCCACATCGAGCCAGCGTCGATGTTGAGGTTGTAGAAGCTGTAGCCGGGGTGCTCGTCAATGGCTTGCTGCTGCGCCTCGAGGATCAGCTCGTCCTCGCCGAAGATGCTCGCAACGCCCTCGCGCAGCTCGTGCGTCAGGCGCTGTTCGCCCAGACAGTAGTTGCGCGCGAAGGCCCAGAAATACAGACAGCTGGTGTCGCTCTCGGGCGTGATCGTGTTGAGCACGTAGCCGTTCACGCCGCGACTGCGGTCGCCCTGCGGCGCGCCAGCGCCGGCCGGTGCCACGCCGACATCGATGTTGATCGTCGCCGGTGCTTCGAACCTGATGATCTGCCAACGGTCGACGGCACCTTCATAGCCACTCGCGTGGCGGATCTGGCCGGCCCAGAACGGCGGCGCCTCGATGCCTTCCATCCAGCGCGTGACGGTGGCCGTGCGGTTGCCGTGCGTCGCGACGAACGGCGCCTCGGCCACCGCCTGCTGGCCGATGCTGGAGCCGTGCACGAAGGTCTCGTGCGTCAGGTCCATCAGGTTGTCGAGCACGAGGCGGTAATCGCATTTCACGCGGATCATCTTGCCGTCGCCGGCCCAGGCCGGGTCGTCGTTCCAGTGCATGTCGGGGATCAGTGCCGCGTCGGCCAGCGCCGGATCGCCAGGCCAGACCCAGACGAAGCGGTGCTTCTCGGCTACGGGAAAGCTGCGCACGCAGGCCGACGGATTGATCGTCTCCTGCGACGGCATGCGAGTGCAGCGACCATCGCTGTTGTAGACCAGGCCGTGGTAGCCGCAGGTCACCTCGTCACCGTGCAGCCGGCCCTTTGAGAGCGGCAGCAGGCGATGCCAGCAGGCGTCTTCCAGGATCGCCACCGTGCCGTCGAGCTTGCGGTACATCACCAGCTTGTGCTTGCACACGGTGCGCGCGAGCAACTCCTTCTTGACCTCGACGTCGTAGGCGCAGGCGTACCAGGCGTTCAGCGGGAATGTGCTCATCGCGGCGATCTCGAGATAACGTTGTATACAGAGACATAGTTTCCAGCCCAGTTATTGGCCCAAATATCCGTGTTATCCCTAGGCACCAACGGATTTATGTATCCAACAATGCAGTCAACAGCACTCCGGAGACATCGATGAGCTCGCGCCCCACGCCACCGTTCCGCGCCGACCACGTCGGCAGCTTCCTGCGCCCGAAATATCTGCTCGACGCTCGCGAGCAGCGCGCCAAGGGTGAAATCACGCCCGAGCAATTGCGTGCCGTCGAGGACAAGGCGATCACCGAGATCGTCAAGTTCCAGGAAGACGTGGGCCTGCAATCGATCACCGATGGCGAGTTCCGCCGCACCTATTTCCACATCGATTTTCTCGAGCAGATCGGCGGCGTGAAGACCGACATACCGGTCACGATCGTCAGGCCCGA
Organism: Rhizobacter sp.; assembly: GCA_025360945.1. Lineage (GTDB taxonomy): Bacteria > Pseudomonadota > Gammaproteobacteria > Burkholderiales > Burkholderiaceae_C > LMDS01. Next base: position 9,593 of record JANYBE010000385.1, read on the forward strand.
CGGCACCGAAGAACTCGCGCCGCCGGTCATGCGTGTCGTGGGCAAGGTGCGTCACGTCAAGGATATCCAGCGCGCCGACTTCGAGTACCTCAAGCGCCAGGTCAGCGCGGGGCGCACGCCCAAGGTCACGATCCCGTCGCCGACGATGCTGCACTTCCGCGGTGGCCGCGCCGGCATCAGCAAGGAGCATTACCCGGAGCTCGATCCGGCGTTCTACGACGACGTCGCGAACGCCTACGGCGACGAGCTGCGCTCGCTCGCCGCCGCCGGCGCCACCTACGTGCAAATGGACGACACCAACCTCGCCTACCTGTGCGATGACAAGATGCGCGAAGCTGCACGCCAGCGCGGCGACGACCCGAACGAGCTGCCGCACCGCTACGCGTGGTTCATTAACAAGGTCGTCGCGCAAAAGCCGCCGGGCATGACGCTGGCGATGCACCTGTGCCGCGGCAACTTCAAGAGCACGCACGCGGCGGCTGGCAACTATGAGCCAGTGGCCGAGGCGCTGCTCGCCGAGATGAACCTCGACGCCTACTTCATGGAGTACGACGACGAGCGCTCCGGTGACTTCCGTCCGCTGCGCTTCCTGCCGAAGAACAAGATCGTCGTGCTCGGTCTTGTCACGACGAAGTTCGGCGCGATGGAATCGAAGGACGTGCTCAAGCACCGGATCGACGATGCCGCCAAGTACGCGCCGCTCGACCAGCTCTGCCTGTCACCGCAGTGCGGCTTCAGCAGCACCGTGCACGGCAACAACATCGCGGTGCAGGCGCAAAGAGATAAGCTCGCGCTGGTGGTTGACGTGGCCCGCGAAGTCTGGGGCTGAACTCGTCGCAGCCGCGCTAACTTCAGATTGCCCGACAGAAAGCCTCGCAGCCGCTCGGTCCTTGGCGCGGCGAGCACCTCGCGCGGCGCACCCTGTTCCTCGATCACACCCTGGTGCAGGAACACGAGGAGGTTCGCGACCTCGCGCGCCAAGCCCATCTCGTGCGTCACGACGATCATCGTGCGGCCCTCGGCGACGAGGTCGCGCATCACGCGCAGCACTTCACCGGCCAGCTCCGGGTCCAGAGCCGAAGTCGGCTCGTCGAACAGCGTCACCCCGGGCTCCATCGCCAGCGCCCGCGCGATCGCGACGCGCTGCTGCTCGCCGCCCGAGAGCTGCGACGGGTACAGCGCCTGGCGATGCGCGACGCCGAACGCGCTTGAGCAGCGTCTCGGCACGTGCGACAGCCTGATCGCGCGGCACGCCGAGCACGCGCATCGGCGCCTCGATGACATTGTCCAGCGCAGTCATGTGCGACCACAGATGGAAGTGCTGGAACACCGTCGCGATGCGCGAACGCAGGTGTTGCAGCTGTTGCGCGTCGGCGGCGCTCAACTCGCCGCCCTTGCCCGACTTCAGCCGCAGCTCCTCGCCGGCGAGCACGATGCGCCCGGCGTGCGGCTGTTCGAGCAGTCGATGCAGCGCAGCAGCGTGCTCTTGCCCGAATCGCTGGAGCCGATGATCGCGACCACGTCGCCGGCATGTGCGGTCAGGCTCGCGCCCTTTAGCACCTCGACACTGCCGAAGCACTTTGTGCAGGTTTTCGACGCGCAGCTTCTCGACGGGCGGATCGGCACCCATCAATCACTCGACAACTTGCCGCTGCGCACTGTCACCGCGCCGGCGACCTTCGCGAGGCTGCGGCCGGCACGCGTGTAGCGCTGCGACTCGCGCGCGAAGAACAGGCCATCGGTGCGACTCGCGACCGGGTGTACCGCGCCGCTGATCGGCTCGATCACCTCGAGCACCACTTCACCGCGGCGTATCGTCTCGCCGAGTTCGCGCAGGTAGACGACGACACCGCTGACCGGCGCCTTCAGCACGTCGGTGCCGTCCAGCGGTGTGGCTGCGTCGAGCAGCGGCGGCAGCGCGGCCACCGGGCCGTCGACGAGGCCGCGATGGGTCAGGAACGCGATCAGCGCATCAGCATCGCTTGCGGCCATCGGGTGCGACACGTCGGCAGAGCCGCGTAGCTCCAGCGTGACGCTCAGGCAACCCATCGGTACCGGATAGCGACCGCGGAAGTGCGCCTCGAGCTGCCACCAGGTCTGCGAGCAGGTCTCGTCGAACGGGTTGTCCCCCGATTCGGCTGCAAGCAGCGAGGCGCGCGCACCAACGTAGCGCGCGAGCGGCTCGGCCTGCGGCCACAGCGCAGTGCCGGTGTACAGGTGCAGCAGCGCTTCGCAATCGCAGTGCAAGTCGAGCACGACCTCGGCGTCGACGGCCAGGCCCAGCAACGTCTTGCGCTGGCTCGTCAGCTCGGTGTCTTCCGGCAAGGCTTTGACCAGCGCATGCAACGCGGTGCGGATAATCCGCGCATTCGCCTGCTCGTCGTTGCCGAGCGCGCCTTCGAGCAGCGGCACGGCCTTGGCAAACAGCGCCGGGTAGTGGCGGTTGAAGTTCTCGCCGCTTCCGAGCTCGAACCGACCCTCGTTCGTGAGCAGCACCGTCTGACCGATGCCGATCGGGTTCGCCACTGGCACGATGACGATCTCGCCACGCAGGCGGCCCGTGGCTTCCAGCGCGAACAGCTGTTGCCGCAGGTGGTGCGCGACCAGCATGCCGGGCAGTTCGTCGGCGTGCAGCGACGCTTGCACGTAGACCTTGCGGCCAGTGTCGGGCGGGCCGTAGTGGACGCTGACGATCTCGCGCTGCGTGCCAAGCGGTGAGCCGCTCAGAGGATGGTGTCGTATCTGCATCGGAAACCTCGGTGGCGCCGCGCGCGCAGCTGCGCGAGCCAGTGTGCCTCGGCGCGGCGGAACAGCGCGACCAGCAAGAAGGTCAGCGCGAGATAGAACACGGCGGCGGTGATGAAGGCCTCAAATGGCAGGTAGAAGCGCGAGTTCATCTCGCGCGCCGCGCCGGTGAGGTCGAGCAGCGTCACGATGCTCGCCAGCGAGGTACCGTGCAGCATCACGATGACCTCGTTGCTGGAGGCCGGCAGGCAGCGCCGCAGCGCCGACGGCAGCACGATGCGCCGCATCAGCAGCGCCCACGACATCCCGAGGCAGCGCGCGGGCTCGGCCTCGCCTTGCGGCGTGGCGCACTTCATGTGCACACCTCCAGCACGGGAGACAAAGCCTACAGGAATCCGGTCGAGATCCACGGGATCGCCGCGATCACGATCAGCGCGAGAAAAAGTGCGCCGAGGTGCGGCCAGACGCGGCCGATCGCCTTGTCGGGCGCGACCTTGCTGATCGCGCACGCGGCATAGAAGCCAACGCCGAACGGTGGCGTGAACAAACCCAGGCCCATCGCGAAGATCGCGGTCATCGCGTAGTGCACCTCGTGGATGCCGAGCGCGCGCGCGACCGGGAACAGCAGCGGGCCAAACAGCACGACGGCCGGGATGCCCTCGAGCACACTGCCCAAGATCGTGAACGCAATCACCGAGATCGCCATGAAGCCGGCCTTGCCGCCGGGCACGACCGCCATCAGCTCGACCAGCGCCTTCGAGAAGCCCGACTGCGTCAGCGCCCAGGCCATCGCGGTCGCGCAGCCGATGATCAGCAGGATCGCGCCCGACAGCGACGCGGTCTCGACCAGCATGGGCAGCAAGCGCTTCCAGTTGAACTGGCGGTACACAAACAGCCCTGCGAGGACTGTGTACGCGATGCCGACGGTGGACACCTCGGTCGCCGTGGCAACGCCCTCGACGACGACGGTGCGAATCACGAACGGCAGCGCGAGTGCGGGCAGCGCGATCCACAGCGCCTTGCGGATCTGCGCGCCGCTGGCTCTTGTCACCCCGCGCATGTTCTCACCATGCGACTGGAAGTACACGACGATGCCGAGTGCGAGCATGCCGACCACGGCCGGTAGCAGCCCGCCGGTGAACAGCGCCGCGATCGACACGCCGGTGACCGCGCCGATCGTGATCAGCACCAGGCTGGGCGGGATCGTCTCGCTCATCGCGCCCGACGCCGAGAGCAGCGCGACCAGGTCGCCTTCCTTGGCGCCGCGCTTCTTCATTTCGGGCAACAGCGCCGGCGCGACGGCCGCCATGTCGGCCGCCTTCGAGCCCGAGATGCCGGAGACGAGGTACATCGCTCCGAGCAGCACATACTGCAGGCCGCCCCGCACATGGCCGATCAGCGTCGCGAGGAAGTCGACCATCGCGCGCGCCAGACCGGTCATCTCGATCAGCGCACCGAGGAACACGAACAGCGGCACCGACAGCAAGATGATGTGCGACATGCCCTCGTCCATTCGGCTCACGACGATGGTCAGCGGCGTGCTCGTCGTGAAGATCAGGTAGGCAAGTGTGGCGATGCCGAACGCGAACGCGATCGGCAGCCCGAGAACGACGCAAAACGCCACCATCGCGACGAAGAAGATCAGCAGGTTCCAGTTGCCGAGCTGCGCGAACACCGGCTTGAGCCACCACAGCCCGCCGGCCACGAACGCGACGAACACGATGCACGACAACGCGTCCTGCAGCGACGCGCGCTCGGCGAGCCGCGCCAGCGCAATCACCAGCAACAGCACGCAGCCGACACCGATCGCGGCGACGCGCACGCCATCATGCCAGTCGAGCGCCGGCGTCGTCACGACCCATTGGTCGAGGAAGTGCTCGTAGGCGGGCTCCAACATCAGCAGCGCGAAGACCAAGACCACGACCACGCCCAGCGTCTCGACCCAGGCGCGACGGCGCGGGCCCATCAGCCCCAGGAAGGTGGTCAGCCGCATGTGCTCGTCGCGCCGCAGCGCGATCACCGCGCCCAGCATCGCCAGCCACAGGAACAGGATGGACGCGAGCTCGTCGGACCAAGTCAGCGGCGCGTTGAAAACGTAGCGCGAGATCACGCCGGCGAACAGGATCAGCGTCTCCAGCGCCACCAGCACGGCGGCGGGGAGTTCGGTGATCAGCGCCAGCGTGCGGTCCAGCCGCATCCAGGCTGCTCGGCGGGGGGCGACGCCTGCCGGCGCGGCGACGTGCATGGAAGTGGACTAGGCCAGCTTGCCAGAGTACTTCTCCAGCTTGGCCATTGCCTCTTCCCCGAACTTGGCGCGCCATTCCTTGTAGAAGCCGGCCTTCGAGAGCGCCTCGCGGAAGGATTTGTTGTCGGGGTAGTTGAAGGTCAGCCCCTTGGACTTGAGCTGAGCCTCCAGGCCGTTGTTCAGGCGCCGGATGTCGTCGCGCTGATTGAGTACGGCGTCAGTCACGTGCTTGGTGATCACGGCCTGGACGTCAGGCGCCAACGCGGCCCAGCGCTTGCCGTTGGCCAGGATCCACTGGCCGTCCCACATGTGGCCGGTCATTGAGCAGTACTTCTGCACCTCGTACAGCTTGGCGAGGTCGATCACCGCGAGCGGGTTCTCCTGCCCTTCGACCACCTTGGTCTGCAGGGCGGAATACACCTCGCTGAAGTTGATACTCGCCGGCGAGGCCTCGAGCGCTTTGAACATCGAGGTCCACAACGGGCTCACCGGCACACGAATCTTAAAGCCCTTCAGGTCCGCCGCGGTGTTGATCGGCCGCGTGCTGCTGGTGATGTTGCGATAGCCATTGTCCAGGCATTTGTCGAACACGTGCAGATTGACCTTGTTGATGGCCGCGCGAACATGGGCGCCGAGCTCGCCGTCCATTGCCGACCAGACGGTCTGGTAATCCTTGAACGCGAAGGCAAGGCCGTTGATGCCGGCCACCGGCACCAACGTCTGCAAGATCAGGCCCGACAGCGGGAAGATGTCGATCGCACCGGAACGCACTTGCGACAGCATGTCGGTGTCGCCGCCGAGCTGGTTGTTTGGGAACAGCTGAATGTCGACCTTGCCGTTCGTATCCTTCTTGATCAGCTCGGCGGCCTCTCGGATACGCACGTTGCTCGGATGGGTGGCAGGTATGTTGGTCGCCCACTTGAGCGTGATCGGCGCAGTCTGCGCGAACAGCGGCTGGCTGGCCGCGGCGAGCGCGCCGCTGGCAGCGATGCCCTTAACGAAGTGGCGGCGTAAGAGGGTCATGCGATTCTCCGGTTTGCTACTGCGTGAGTGATCAATACATCACCAGGCCGTTGTCGGCGACCA
>JANYBE010000405.1 GCA_025360945.1 Rhizobacter sp.
GGCGAGACGATCCACACGGGCACGCGTGCGCGCAAGTCGTCGGCCGGCTACGACCTGACACGGCTGATGGTCGGCAGCGAAGGCACGCTGGGCGTAATTACCGAGGTGACGCTGCGCGTCTACCCGCAGCCCGAGGCGATCTCGGCAGCGACCAGCACGTTCCCGAGCATCGATGCGGCGGTGCGCACGACGATCCAGATCATCCAGATGGGTATCCCGATCGCGCGCTGCGAGTTGCTCGACACGCACGCAGTGCGCGCTGTCAATAAGCACGACAAGCTCTCGCTCACCGAGGCGCCGATGCTGCTGATGGAGTTTCACGGTAGTGAGGCGGGCGTGGCCGAGCAGGCCGCGACGGTGCAGGAGATCGCCGCCGAGTTCGGCGGCGCGGGATTTGAGTGGGCGACCACCCCGGAGGCGCGTACCAGGCTCTGGACGGCGCGGCACCATGCCTATTTCGCCGGGCTGCAACTGAAGGCCGGAAGCCGTACCGTGACTACAGACACCTGCGTGCCGATATCGCGTCTGGCCGAGTGCGTGACGCAGGCGTCTGAGGACGCGACGGCCGCAGGCATGACGCACTACATCGTTGGGCATGTGGGCGATGGCAACTTTCACATCGCCTATCTCGTCGATCCGAAGATCCCGGCCGAACGCGAAACCGCGGAGCGGTTGAATCACGAGGTCGTTCAGCGCGCTATCGCAGCGCAGGGCACGTGCAGCGGCGAGCACGGCATCGGTCTGCACAAGATGGACTTTCTGGTCACCGAGGCGGGTGCGGGCGCGATCGACATGATGCGCACCTTGAAGCGCGCGCTCGACCCGAAGAACATCATGAACCCGGGCAAGATCTTTACCCTCTAGCCCGGGCTCAGTGCTGCGGCGCCGGCACCGACCAGGTCTTCGTCACCGTGCCGGTGTTGTCCACGCTGTCGAGCTGAATGCCGAAACCCCAGAGCCGCGCCGCGTGCTTAAGCACCTCTTGCGAACTCTCGTGCAGCGGCCGGTCGTTGTGCTGGGTGTGGCGCAGCGTCAGCGAGCGGTCGCCGCGCAGGTTCACGTTCCAGACTTGGATGTCTGGCTCGCGTGAGCTGAGGTCGTACTGGCGTGACAAGGCCTCACGCAAACGCCTGAAGCCGTTCGGGTCGTGGATCGCGGAGACCTCGAGGTTCTCGGCCGTCTCGTCGTCGACGACCGCGAACAGGCGCAGATCGCGCATCAGCTTCGGGCTCAGGTACTGGCCGACAAAACTCTCGTCCTTGAAGTTGCGCATCGCGTGATCCAGCGTGGGCAACCACGGCTTGCCCGCGAGGTTGGGAAACCACTCGCGATCCTCGTCGGTCGGATGCTCGCAGATGCGCTTGATGTCGGTATACATCGCGAAGCCTAGCGCATACGGGTTGATGCCGCTGTAGGCGCGGTGACCGACCGGCGGCTGGTAGACCACGTTGGTGTGCGACTTGAGCCACTCGATCATCACGCCATCGGTCAGGTAGCCGTCGTCGTACAGCGTGTTAAGCAGGTGGTGGTGCCAGAACGTGGCCCAGCCTTCGTTCATCACCTGCGTCTGGCGCTGCGGGTAGAAGTACTGCGCGATCTTGCGCACGATGCGCACGACCTCGCGCTGCCAGGGTTCGAGCAGCGGTGCGTTCTTCTCGATGAAGTAAAGGATGTTCTCCTGCAGCTCAGCCGGGAAGCGCTTTGTGTCGGCCGCTCCGTCGGTCTTCTCGACCTTCTTGGGCAGCGTGCGCCAGATGTCATTGACCTGCGACTGCGCGTGTTCGAGCCGGTCTTTGCGGCGTGCCGACTCTTCGGCGAGCGAGAGCTTGCTCGGCCGTCGGTAGCGGTCGACGCCGTAGTTCTGTAGTGCGTGGCAGCTGTCGAGCAGTTGCTCGACAGCACCCATCCCGTAGCGCTCCTCGCATTCGGCGATGTAGTTCTTCGAATAGACGAGGTAGTCAATGATCGAGGACGCATCGGTCCACAGCTTGAACAGGTAGTTGCCTTTGAAGAAGCTGTTGTGGCCGTAGGCCGCATGCGCGATCACCAGCGCCTGCATCGCCGTGGTGTTCTCTTCCATCAGATAGCTGATGCACGGATCGGAGTTGATGACGATTTCGTAGGCCAGTCCCATGTGACCGCGCTTGTAGTTCTTCTCGTTGGCGATGAACTCCTTGCCGTAGCTCCAGTGGCGGTAGTTCACCGGCATGCCGACCGAGGCATACGCGTCCATCATCTGTTCGGCGGTGATGATCTCGAGCTGGTTCGGGTAGGTGTCGAGACCGAAGCGCCAGGCGGTTGCGCGAATCGCCTCGTGGTACTGCTCGATCAGCTCGAACGACCAGTCGCTCGGGTCGGGTAGGCGCGCGCTAGGGCGCGGGCCTGCGGGGCGGGGCGCTTGCAGCGGGCCGCGCTCGGCCTTGCGGCGGTCGTTCGGATAGGTCTCGGGTGCCGCGATGCTGACCCGACGTTCACCCGGGAAGCCGCTCATGACGCTGCCCCTTCTTTTTTGAACAGCTCACGAAACACCGGGTAGATCTGCGAGGCGGAGCTCACCTTTCGCATCGCGAATTGCGGGTGGGATTCCTGCAGTCGGGTGTATTCCTCCCACAGGTTCTGCTCTTCTTCGGCCACCTGCACATACGCAAAGTAGCGGCAAACCGGCAACAGATCTTCGGTCAGCAGCTCGCGGCAGCGGCCGCTGTCGTGATGCCAGTTGTCGCCATCGCTCGCTTGTGCGCCGTAGATGTTCCACTCGTTTGGCGAATAGCGCGCCTTGATGATCTCGTCCATGAGCACCAGCGCGCTGGACACCACGGTGCCGCCCGTCTCGCGGGCGTGGAAGAAGTTCTCTTCGTCGACCTCCTGTGCCTGCGTGTGATGACGGATGAACACGAGGTCGATCTTGTCGTAATGGCGCGTTAGAAAAAGGTAGAGCAGGATGAAAAAGCGCTTGGACAGCTCCTTGCGCGCCTCGTCCATAGAGCCCGACACATCCATCAGGCAGAACATCACCGCCTTGGTGGTCGGCACGGGCACGCGCACGCGGCTGCGAAAGCGTAGATCGATCGGGTCGAGGTAGGGGATGCGCGCGAGGCGGGCCTTGAGCATGGAGATGCGCGCCTCGAGGTCGAGGCGTTCGGCTTCGCGGCGGATGTCGACCGGGCGCGCGAGCACCAGCGCGAGCTGCTCCTCGAGCTCGCGCAGTTCGCCGCGCGATCCCGCGCCGATTGCCAGACGCCTGCCGATCGCACCGCGCATCGAACGAACGACGCTGAGGTTGCTCGGCGTGCCGTCGCTGACGAAGCCGGCGCGGTGGCTCTTCCATTCGGGGGTTTCGGCGAGCTGCGTCTGCGTCATGCGCGGCAGCGCGAGGTCGTCGAAGAAAATCTGCATGAACTCTTCTTTGCTGAGGTGAAAGACGAAATCGTCCTCGCCTTCGCCGGAGTCACCCGCTTCGCCCTTGCCGCTGCCTTTGCCGCTACCTCCCTTGGGCCGTTCGATTTTGTCGCCGGCCACGTATTCCTGGTTGCCGGGGTGAACCATCTCGCGCTTGCCGCCGGGGCCGTGGCCGAAGGCCGGCTCGTTGATGTCGCGCTTGGG
>JANYBE010000418.1 GCA_025360945.1 Rhizobacter sp.
GGGCGTGACCACGCGGTGCACGAGCTTGCCGCCCCTGAGGTGCCCCCATTCGTAGTACGGACCGTGCCGCGCCGAGGGGTCCTGGGCGCAGCGGCAAGTCGGCCTGCCGCACACCTTGGTGCGCTTGTGCAGCGTGCCCGACTCGTCTTCTGGGACGAGGCGCGCAGGCGAGGACCGGGCAGGTATCCGGCATCAATCTCATTTCGCAATGCCACTTCGAAGCGCTGGCCGCGCGAGCCTGCCGAATAGGCACTCGTAAATCCATGATCCAAGAGGACTCGCGCGTTGTATGCGGCAACCAGTAGGTGGTCTTCGGTCGGAAGGTCTAAGCCACTGAACACCCGGCCGATCGACGACGGGAAAGTGAGATGGGCGTGCGCCTCGACCAATCCTGGCATAAGCGTATTGCCGTGGCCATCAATCACAAGACAATCCGGCTCCTGCACTATCTCGTCGGATCGGATGACCCGCTCAATGACCTGACCTCGCGTGACAACGCTTCCTAAGAAGGGAAGTTCACCGGTGCCATCGAAGATTCGGACGCCGCGAAACTGGACTGAGTTCATCACGCCACCCTGCACAACCAAGAGGAGGCAAGAGTACACGTACGTCTGAAACTCTCAACGCCCGCTTCGATAGCAGATGTGGTCTGCGCTTTCGCCCGGCTGGCAGTTGCTTGCATTGAACAACGCAGACCCGATGCTCGCGCACCGGCAAGTTCGGGTAGTCTTGTTTGCCGACAATCAATGTCTCCTGTGCCTGGAACACTGCCTGCTTTGCAAGCTGCGTGTGACGACCTTTGACCTTGCCCAAGTCCTATCGCGATTCAGCGTGCTACAGACGCTTCACAGCAATACGTCCGAGATCCTCGAACGCCTTCAGTGCGGCGGCGCGGTCGCGGCGCGGCAGCACGCCCGATCCAATGGATATGTTGTGGCGCCCCTTGCGCAATTCCATTAAGGCACCGTCGCCGAGGATGCCTCGCTTAGAGTCGCCTGTTTCGACAAAGGCGGCCGCGTCGCCTAGAGCAGTAAAGGTCTCAATGCGTACATTCTTAAGCGCCTGGCGACCCTTGAGCGGATCGGTGATTCCTTGCGCCATGCCGAGCGCGTCTTCCTTGGCGCTGGCCCCGTCGTTGTAGGACTCCTGGACGGCCAGAACGATCTGGCCAGAACTGTCCTTCCAACCGCACTCGGTCGTCCCATACTCCTCGAGCCGCTTGCTGCGCTCACCGCCCTTCGCACCAGGAAAGATCCTTTGCAGCTCTCCCAGCGGGAGGATGCTGCATGGGTCGCCGGCCGGAAGCTCCTTCGCGGCCGGCTTCGCTCCCGTCATACTGCGGATGTCGTTAGCCGTCTTCGTCGCGGACTTCAGCGCCTGGTCTGACGAGGTCGTCTGAGCTCCCGCGCTGGCAATCATTGCAAGCGATGCGAGCAGTGCAGGCAACAATCGCGCAGACCCGAAATACAGAGCGCTCAGTCCGACGTTCATTGGTTGGTCCGGTGAGCGATTCCACGCGCTGCCGTATGCGTCGCCACGCGCGTGCCTCAGCAGTCGGGTCCATCTGCGCGGACGTATCTCCGCCGCGCGCTGCCGGTCAATGTCAACGGCGCGATGGATCCTCGTCACGGCGTAGCTCACAGCCCGGCCAACGCTTGACTCGGGGCGCAACTGCACCAAGCGCGCAGCGAAGCCTGCGAGCCATGAATGGGTGCAATGCCCTTTGATCATGTCCAAGAATCACAGGGGCCGCGATTCGACGCCATCCCACGAATCGCAGGGGCAGTTCGGAAGATCACTATTGCAGCGTCACGAACGGCGAGCGCCCCGCTTCTTCGCGCTCGCCTGACACCAGGTCGTACAGATCCCGCACGCTATCGATCGCCTTGCGATGGACCCGTGTCGGTGCCGGCATCTCACGTCCCAATTCCTGCGCATGCCGTCGCGAATGCGACCCTCGAAAAACGGGGGTACTGCGCCCGAAGCGCCGACCAGGTGCGCGACTGCGCGGGCAACGTGTCTTTGTCGGCTTGCCAATATCGTGCCCGGGAGTGCCACGTGTGGCTCAGGCACCAAGACGCTTCGATGCTTTGATGCTGCGATCCAAGCATTGTGCGCTACCCCTAAGACCCGACGTCGAGCGATTCAGTTCTGGCCCGAGACCGTTGCACATCCTAGGGAGAGCCTTCCGACGACTACCGGCGCAGACTCGCGTCCTTCGAGGCGTGAGCGGGCGCGCCCTTTCCAATGCCCGTCTTTCATTTCGATGAGTTCCGATGCCAACCGACCGCATGAGGCCGGCCGCGGACCCCATGCGAAATGCGTTCAACTGAAAGGACTGGAAATGAACAATACTGTCGATCGACGCCATCGCTTTTCGCTTGCTGTCGTCTTCGTCGCAGCCACCACGCTTTGCGCTTCGGTTTCAGGCGAGGAACGAGGCGACCGTGACGATGACCGCGGCGATCGCCTCAACGAGAGTCAGGTCAAGCGCGGCTTCGAAATCGTGCCCGCTGGAGTCACCCTCAACCTTGTCGGTAAGAACCGAGCGCTTGTCGGGTTGGGAAGCTATATCGTCAATACGACTGGCTGCAACGACTGTCACACCCATACTGCCTATGCACCGGGCGGCGATCCCTTCCAGGCGCAACCCGAGATGATCAATGCGGCGCAGTACCTTGCTGGCGGCCGAACCTTCCCGCCCTCACCGTTTGTCTCGGCAAACATTACCCCGAATTACGCGGGAAGACCGGCCGGGTTCACCTTGAGCGAGTTTCTCAAAGTTCTGCGGACCGGCCATGATCCGAAGGATCCCCCGGGTGTATTGCTGCAGGTCATGCCATGGCCGGTATTTGGCAAGAAGACCGATCAAGATCTGACCGCCATCTATGAATACTTGCGCGCAATTCCTTCGCTGCCAAACAATCCGAATCCAGGGCCCCAACCGTAGACTGCCGGGCGCGTACGACAGTTAAATGCCTTGCACAGGCATCGTTTGCCGCGCCCGACCGGCGACAGGCGACGCTTCGCGAACCGCGCCTTTTAATAGAATAGGCGTCAAGCGGACTGTCCCGGTTAGGTCCGACACGCCTTGACAGCATCGAAGGCAGATCGCCGGCTAACTCCGCTGCCGGAAGTCGCGGTCGCGTGGGCACCTCAGCGCGCCCCGACCGAAAGCGCTCGCTTCCAAGCCAGAGGGTCGAACTCGACCCGCGAGGTCGAATCGAATCTCATCGCCTGACCCACAGCGTGCATCACATCGGCAAGAAGCTGTGGCGGATTGGCTCCAGCGACGGGCTCTGTTCCGCACTCCAGGGTTTCGAAGACAAAGCCGACCTCGAGCCCATGGCAGGCACCGAGCTGCCCGTCGAACTGTCTCGAGGGCCACGCGAATTCGCAGACGAATGTGACATGAGGCCGTTAGAGCCGCCTGGGCCTGAAGCAAGCGATCGGTGGAGATCGCCGCGATGGCCCCGCGCGGGCGGGTGGCGGCGACGCCCAGTTTTTTGGTGAGACTGAGGCTGACGCGTTGCGCCGTGGCGACCGGGATCACCTGGTGGGCCGCCCCGCTCGGGGCAATGGCTCGTTGGAACAGACCCTTCGCACGGGGCATGGAAAGCAGCGTGCCGATGCTCATCGCGCCAGCCGATTCGCCGAAAACAGTGACGTTTCCGGGATCACTGCCAAACGCCGCAATGTTCTCTTCGACCCACGTCAAGGCGGCGAGTTGGTCGAGCAGGCCGTAGTTGGCGAACCCTGGGCCTGCGTAGAGGAATCCGTCGGCGCGAACGCGGTAGTTGATGGTCACGCAGACAACGCCGTCACGAGCGAACCGAGTGCCGTTGTACATGGGCTCCGCCCCCGTGCCGTGCTCGAAGGCACCGGCAGCGATCCAGACCATCACTGGCAGCGCGACCGACCCCAGACTCACAGGGGGAAAGGCTTCAGACTGAGTCACCGACGCTCCCCGCATATTGCGCGTGTCAAACGCAACGTCTCAGTAAGGTGTGGTGCTGGATGCTCCTCTTGGCCGCCGGACTCTTCGTCAGCTTCCGATCCTTGAAGAGCCCCGGCATGGCGGGGGCCTCCTACGGCCGAGGTGCTGGCGCTGGTCACCCAATTGATGAAGCGGCGTATTAAGCCGGTTTACTTGGTACTCGACAGCCTGCCGGCGCACAAGAAGGCCAACGTCCGGGAATATGTGAAATCCACTGAAGGCAAGCTCAGCCTGCACTTCTTGCCGGGCCACACCCATGAGCTGAACCCGCACGAGTCGGTGTGGAGCCATGTCAAACGCACGGCACCCCCAGGCGACCTTTGCAACCCAGCGAGAAAGTCGTTCGCATCGGCGCAGAGTTGCACGCGGTTCAGCGAAATCCAAAAGCTCCTTCGTTCATTCTTCCGTGCTCCGTCTGTCGCCCATATTTCAGACTGCCGCGTAAATGACGTCTACGTGCGGGCGAACTGCAACGGCCTGTTAGAGCGCTGGCCTCTTCATGTCGCAAGACGTCGGCTGAGAACTGATGTAGGCGTCCCACGTCGCTTCCGGCCGAAAGCCAAAACCCGTGCGCTCGCTGTCGTACTTGACGCCTTTGCTCCCGAGCTTTTCCCAGATTCCAAGGAACAATGGCGCCTGCAGCTGATGGTCGGAACTGCGCATCACAACCTCGCCCATCGGGCTCTTGTAGCTGAGCCCTTCCAGGGCAAACGCGACCCGCTTTGGATCGTTCGACTTTGCCTGGCGCATGGCTTGGGCCAACATATTCATGCCGTTCCAGTGGGACGCGAAAATAAAATCCTCGTCGTACTTTTGCTTGTACGCTAGGTAGATCTTCTCTAGGTCCGCGCTGGGGGCGTTTTGGGCCCAGTTCCATACAACACCGACCTTGCCGGCGCCCCACGAGCCCATCTGCGCCGGTGTCCCAGGATTGTTGGCGTTCAGCGTGTAGAAGTTGGCGTCCAGTCCGAACTCACGTGCCGACTTGAAGAGTAGCGTCAAGTCGCTGCCCCAGTTTGACGTGATGACTGTGTCGGCCCCGCTCTCCTTGATCTTGGCTACATAGGGCGCGAAGTCCCGCACCTGCGCGAGTGGGACGAAGTCGTCGCCCACTATTGTGATGTCAGGCCGCTTGCGAGCGAGATAGTCCCGCGATGCTTTCGAGACCTGCTGGCCGTGCGAATAGTTTTCGTTGAGCAGGTACACCTTCTTGATATCGGGGCGCTTGGCCATGTAGGTCGTCAGCGCCTCGATCACCATCGCGCTCGACGGGTAGAACCTGAAATGCCAGAAGCTGCAGCGGTCGTTGGTGAGCCCAGGGTCCATGGCTGCTGAGTTCAGGTAGAGAATCGACTTCTCGGGCTCTCGGTCGGCCAGCTTCGTGATGGCATCGACCAGTGCGAACGCAACACCCGAACCGCCGCCCTGAGTGATGTACCGAATGCCCTGGTCCGAAGCGGACTTGAGCGCCGAGATGCTGTCCTGTGGCGCGCCCTTGTTGTCGAATGCGACGATCTCGAATTGGGGATCAGCCGCATCCGCCTTGGCGTTGAGTTGGAGCACCACCTCGCGCAATTGCTTGAGGGAACTCTGACCAGTGATACCAAACGGCCCCGAGAGCACGTCGATGAATGCAATCTTGACTGGCGTGGCCGCATGCGCGCCGCCCGCGAACGAGACTGCAAACAACAGCGCAACGGCGCGAGGTCGTGTGAACCCCATGGAGTTTCCCCTTGTGAAACTTCAGAAGCTGTGGCGGATGCCGGCTTCAAAGCCGGTCGAACTCGAGCCCGCAGCGATGAGGCCGGGCGGACCGCCCGGGACCGCGAACCTGGCCGTGCCCTTGTTCGTGATTCGCGCCGCCTGCGCGTACAACGCGGTCCGCTTGGACAGGCTGTACTGATAGCCGAGCGCATACATGTCGGCATCGTTGGCGTCGATGCTGATGCCCGCCGCATCGGTCCCCTTCTGGTCCGCGCGGTTGAAGGAGGCGCGGATCAGGTGCACGCCGATCGGCACGTTCAGACCCAGGATGTAGTTCAGCTGCTTGGAACTGAGGAACTTGGATTCCGTGACGCTGGCGGCGAGGCGCGCAACGCCGAAGTCATAGGAGGCATACGCACCGGTCTGCTTGAGGTCGGTTGCCGCCGCGTCGATACGCGTAGCGCCGTAGTAGACCGACGCGTCGAAATTGCCGTTCTTCCATCCGGCGCGACCCGACGTGTACTTAAAACTGCCCTGCGCATTGCCGCCCTCCCCGGCCGCCACCATGATCTGGGCGTACGCGCCCCCCAGACCGGACGGCGTCCAATATTGGATGGCATTGCTGTTGCGCGAGATGGTGCTGGGCTGCGCCGCGTTGCCAAAGGCACGGTTCAAGGCCGTCGATGCACCACTCGTGAAGAAGTTGGCCGAACTTCCAACGCCGACAGCGATGAACGGGTCACTGTAGACCCAGCCGGAAAACACCGGATTCCATTCACGGCCCAGCCGCACCTCGCCCCACCGGGTCGAGGCCAGCTTCACAATGGAAGTGCGGTCCCAAAACTGACCGACGGGGGTGACAGCCAGCCCGCCAGCGGTCCCTGTGTCGGTGTAGATGGACGACTCGAGCCAGAAAGCTGCCGTCAGCCCGTCGCCCAGATCTTCCGTGCCGCGCAGCACTAGCCTTGACGTGGAGTTGTTGCCGCTCACCAGGGACTTCATCGTGCCTAGCGAGTTTTGGGTTGATCGCGCCGAGGCGTCGACGTACCCCTGCAAGGTGACGTTGCTTGAGCTTTGCTGGGCCAAGGCTCCGGCGGCGAACGCGCACGAAAGGGCCGCGACTGAATGTCTCTTCATGTTGTCTCCTGGTGGTTTGTGATCAAAGCGGCGCGTCCTTGCACGCCTTCTGCTTCCCGCTTCTCGCGCTACACGCTCGACGCCGGTTCATTGGCGAGCGGCATGTCCTGGTGCAGCTTGCGACGCGTGAAGCGCCACTGCCCGCCTTCGCGCCGCAGCTCGTCTTCGTAGCGGCCGGTGAACAGGATGTGCGCACCCTTCGCACCGGTCGTCACGAGCTGCAGGTGCGAGCTGGACGAGGCGCTGTCTCCGTCGACGCGCGAGACGATGTTGACGGTGAAGTGCTTCAGGCCGTTCAGGCGCAGCCGGTAGCGCTCGTCGTAGCCGTCTGTGAACTGCTTGATCGCCGCCTTGCCGACGTACGGGCCGCCAAGGCCATCGAACACGCCGTCTTCGCACCAGCAATCGAGAAAGTCGGCGTAGCGGCCTTGGTCGATGGCCTGGTTGTAGCGGCCGATCAACTCCTCGATCGCGAACTTGTCTTCGTACGCAGGTGTCATGGTGTGCTCCGGGTGGGGGGTTCAGGCGGGGATCACCGCGCTCGTGCCGCCATCGACGGCGATGACCTGGCCGGTGATGTGCTTGCCGGCGTCGGACGCGAACAGCGCGACCACGCCCTTCAGGTCTTCGTCGTCGCCGGTGCGGCGCAGCGGTGCCTTCGCGGCGAGCTTGTCGGCGCCGACGTGGGCGAACATGCCCGCGCTCATCTTGGTCGCGAACGGCCCCGGCGCGATCGCATTGACGCGAATGCCTCTTGGACCCCACTCCGCCGCTAGCGCCTGCGTGAAGGTGATGCAAGCCCCCTTGCTGGTGTTGTAGGCGATCGTCTTCATGAACTCGGGATTGCCGCCGAGGCCGGCGATCGACGCGACGTTGACGATGCACCCGCTCTTGCGCGCCAGCATGCTGTCGCGGCCGACGAGTTGGGTGAGCAGGAAGATGCCGCGGATGTTGACGCCCATCACCTTGTCCCAGCCTTCGACCGGGTGCTCTTCGGCGGGCGCGGCCCAGGTCGCGCCGGCGTTGTTGACGAGGATGTCGATGTGGCCGAGGCGCAAGATGGCCTCGGCTGCAAGGCGCGTGATGTCGGCGTCCTTGCTGCTGTCGGCTGCGATCCAGCTCGCCTTCAGGCCCTGGCCCGTGAGCTGCGCGGTTGCGGCTTCGAGCTCGGCCGCCTTGCGTGAGCTGATGACGACGATGGCACCGAGCTCGCCGAGCGCCTGCGCGATGTTCAGGCCGAGCCCGCGGGATCCGCCGGTGACGAGCGCGGTCTTGCCGGTGAGGTCGAAGAGTTGCTGAACAGTGCGTGTCATGAAGCGGTCCTCGGGTTGAATGAATGGGGCGCGCCGTACGCGAAGGCCCGCAGTCCGTCGCGTGCAAACGGCTGCCACCCACCCTCGGGCTGCGCAAGCCGGTCGGCGATGGCGTGCAGCACCAGCGGGTTCATCGCCATGCCGGTGTGGCTGGCGTCGACTTCGATGTTCTCAGTGTGCGGGCCGTCGGCCTGCACGCTGCACTGCCAGGCGACGACGCCGTCGCTGCGGCTGTAGATCGAGGTCGTCGGCACAGGCGGCGCTTCTCGCACGCCGACGCGCAACTTGGGTTCAAGGTGCTCGCGACCGTTCAGCGCTTCGTACAGGCGCCAGGCGTTGGTCGAACGCGGGCCGCCGGTGAACGGTGTGCCGAGCGTGATCACGACGCGCACATCGTCGCTCCCCTGCTTCGCGAGTTCACGTGCATAGATGCCGCCCAGGCTCTGACCAATCAGGCTGACGCGCTGCCCGTGGCGCTCGCGCAATTCGCGGATGCGCGCCAGGCTCGCGTCCATCATCGCGTCGCGCGGGCCGAGGTTGCGCCCGAGTTCCCAGCCGTGCACGTGGTACCCGAGCGCGCAGAGCCACTGGCGCAGCGGGCGCGTGCTGAGGTCGGAGGCGCCCATGCCCGGAAAGACGAGCACCGGGTGGCCGTCGCCGCGCGGCGAGACCGCGAGCAGCGACAGCGCAGCGGCCGCGCCCGCAGCGAACTCGAGGCCGGCGCGCGCTTCGAGCGCGATTTTCCACCAGCCCGGCGCGGGCACGGCATCGGTGTGGGCGGCGTTCATGCGACGAGCCTCGGCTTGGCGACGCGCTTCGTCGCGCGCTTGGATGCAGGCGCCTTCTTCGGTGCCGCGCGGGTTGCGGGCCTGGTCTTCGGCACTGTCACGACGTCGGCCGCCGCGGGCGCGGGCAGCAGCGCGCTCAGCTCGGCGAGCGCATCGACGAGCGATTCGGCAATGTCGCGCACGTCGGGCACCGCACGCCGGCAGGCGGTGAGGCCAAAATCGAGCGAGCCGTTATAGCTCTGCACCGTGATGTTCAGCGCCATGCCGTGGGCCGGGATCGACACCGGGTAGTTCGTCGACATGCGCGCCCCGGCGAGGTAGAGCGGCGCCTGCGGGCCAGGTACGTTGGAGATCACCACATTGCTGACCGGCGGCAGCGCGGTCGCGAGCTTCGAGCGGCCGATCAGCGAGACCATGCCGGTCATCAGCCACGGCGTGCCGAACGACGGGAAGTCCATCGGCACGGCCGCCTTGATGCGGCCGGTGAATTGCTTGGCTGCGATCGCAGACGTGTGGATCGCCTGCAAGCGCACGGCCGGGTCGGCGATGTCGGTGGCGAGGCTCACGAGCATCGCCGTCGCCTGGTTGTTCATCTCCGAGTTGCCAGCCTCGCGCAGTGACACCGGGATGCCGGCGATCAGCGGCTTCTTCGGCACGCCCTCGCGCTCAGCAAGGTAGCGGCGCAGCGCGGCGCTGCACAGCGCCATCACCACGTCGTTTAGCGTCACGTCGAAGTGCTTCGCGATGCGCTTCGCATCGGCGAGCGGCAGCGACTGGCCGGCGAACACGCGCTGGTTCGTGATCGACACGTTGAACGCGGTCTTCGGTCCGAGGCCGATGCCTTTCGGCCAGCGCGGCCCAGGTTGGCCATCGTCGCCTTTCGGCGGCAGCGCAAGGTTCGCAGCCGTCTTGAGCGCCGTCGGCAGCATCTTCACGAGCTTGACGTACTGCACCGCCGCGTTCTTCACCGCCGCGCCGGCGAGTTCGGCCACGCCGAGCTGGTAGCCGTGGGTTGCGCGGCGCTGGACCGGCGGCTTGACCACACGCGGTACCTCGCTCACGTCGAGGATCGCGTTGGCGAGCACCGCGCCGGCCGCGCCGTCCATCGCCGCGTGGTGGGCCTTGCTGTAGAACGCGACCTGGCCGCTCGCCAAGCCCTCG
>JANYBE010000431.1 GCA_025360945.1 Rhizobacter sp.
ATGTTCGGCCAGATGCAGGAGCAAATGGCCAAGCAGGCCGGTGCGTTGTTCCCCGGTATGCCGGGCTTCATGCCTCCAAAACGCTGAATTGGTGGTATCGGCGAAAATATGCCGATGACCACGTCCACGCTGAACCCACCCACCGCCAACGCGGCCCCAAAGATCGGCTTCGTTTCGCTCGGTTGCCCGAAGGCGCTGACCGATTCCGAGCTGATCCTGACGCAGTTGCGCGCCGAGGGCTACGACACCTCCAAGACCTTTGCCGGCGCCGATCTGGTGATCGTCAACACCTGCGGCTTCATTGACGATGCGGTGAAGGAAAGCCTGGACACCATTGGCGAGGCGCTCGCAGAAAACGGCAAGGTGATCGTCACCGGCTGTCTCGGCGCAAAGGCCGGCGAGGGTGGCTCCAACCTGGTGCGCCAGATGCACCCGAGCGTGCTCGCGGTCACCGGCCCCCATGCCACCAACGAGGTGATGGACGCGGTGCATCTGCACGTGCCCAAGCCGCACGACCCCTTCGTCGACCTCGTGCCGGCGCACGGCGTGAAGCTCACCCCGCGCCACTATGCATATCTGAAGATCAGCGAGGGCTGCAACCACCGCTGTTCGTTCTGCATCATCCCGAGCATGCGCGGAGATCTCGTTTCACGCCCAATCGGTGATGTGCTCGGCGAAGCGCAGCGGCTGTTCGAAGCCGGCGTGAAAGAGCTGCTCGTGATCAGCCAGGACACGAGCGCGTACGGGGTCGATGTGAAGTTCCGCACCGGTTTCTGGGATGGCCGGCCGGTGAAGACCCACATGACCGATCTGTGCGAGAAGCTTGCCGAACTTGCCGCGCGGCATGGAGCTTGGGTGCGCTTGCACTACGTCTACCCGTATCCGCACGTCGATCAGATCCTGCCGCTGATGGCGAGCGGCGCAATCCTGCCCTACCTCGATGTTCCGTTCCAGCACTCGCACCCGGATGTGCTCAAACGCATGAAACGCCCGGCCAACGGCGAAAAGAACCTGGAGCGCCTCGAACGCTGGCGCGAGGCCTGCCCCGAGCTCGTCGTGCGCAGCACCTTCATCGCCGGCTTCCCCGGCGAGACCGAAGAAGAGTTCGCTCACCTGCTTGCGTTCATGCGCGAGGCGCGCATCGACCGTGCCGGCTGCTTCGCCTACTCGGCTGTGAACGGCGCGACTGCGAACGAGCTGCCCGGCATGCTGCCGATCGCGCTGCGCGAAGAACGCCGCGCGCGCTTCATGGCGGTGGCCGAAGAGGTCTCGGCCGCCAAACTGCGCGAGCGCGTCGGCGCGACGATGCAGGTGCTGATCGACGCCGCGCCGGCGTTGGGGCGCAAGGGCGGCGAGGGCCGCAGCTATGCCGACGCGCCCGAGATCGACGGCAACGTGAAGCTGCTGCCGCCCGAGAAGGCGTCGAAGATTTTGCGCGTCGGCGAGTTCACGCGCGCGAAGATCGTCGCGACGCAAGGCCACGATCTCGTGGGTCAGCCGATCTGATCCGTCCACGAGCGCACGCCATGCCGCAACGCTTCGATGCGATCGTCATCGGTGCCGGCCAGTCCGGCCCGTTTCTGGCGGCACGCTTCGCGCAGCGGGGGCGCACGGTCGCACTGATCGAGCGCGAGCACCTCGGGGGCACCTGCGTCAACGATGGATGCATTCCGACCAAGACTTTGGTGGCGAGCGCGCGAGCCGCGCACGTGGTGCGCAACGCGGCCGCGTTCGGCGTGCAGCACGAGGGCGGTGTCCGCGTGGACATGCGTGCGGTGAAGGCGCGCAAGGATGCCGTCGTGAATCAGTCCGTTGCCGGGCTCACATCGTGGCTGGGCGGCATGGCGAACCTGACGTTGATCCGCGGCGAGGCGCGCTTTGTCGGGCCGCGGCGCGTCGCCGTCGGGACGGACGAATACGAGGCCGCGCAAGTCTTCATCAACACCGGCGGCCGCGCGACCGTGCCCGACTGGCCGGGTCTCACCGACGTGCCGTACCTGACCAACACCTCGATGATGGACGTGGACTTCTTGCCCGCGCACCTGGCCGTGATCGGCGGCAGCTACATCGGGCTCGAGTTCGCGCAGATGTACCGGCGCTTCGGCAGCACGGTCACGGTGATCGAGGCCGCACCGCGGCTGATCGCGCGCGAGGATGTGCAGGTGTCGGCCGAAGTGCAGGCATTGCTGGGGCGCGAGGGCGTTGCCGTGCATGTCGGCGCGACCGAGCTGAGGCTGGCGCGTGACGGAGACGGCGTGCGCGTAGGCTTTGCGCTCGATGGCCGCACGCAATCTGTCGCCGCAACCCACCTGCTGCTCGCCGTCGGCCGCCGCCCAAACACCGAGAGCCTCGGCCTGGCCGCGGCCGGCGTGAACGTGGATGCGCGTGGCTTCGTCGTCGTCGACGACGAGCTGCGCACCAGCGCGCCCGGCGTCTGGGCGCTCGGCGACGTGAATGGTCGTGGCGCGTTC
>JANYBE010000106.1 GCA_025360945.1 Rhizobacter sp.
TTGAGTCTATTGGTCGTCGTGATCGCGTTGCTGGTGCTGCCGCGAATGACGACGCTGCTGCGCGCGCGACGCGGCTAGCGATCGACCGCCACCGGCCAGCCCTGGGTGTGCCGGATCGCGAGCGCCGACAGCGCTGCGATCCACTCGTGCTGGTCGTTCAGGCAGTGCACGTAGTTGAACTCCTCGCCGCCTGCTTGCATGAAGGCGGCACGCGCTTCCTGATCGATCTCTTCCAACGTTTCGAGACAGTCGGAGGTGAACCCAGGGCAGGCCACGTCGACGCGCTTGACACCCTGCTTCGCGAGTGCGATCAGCGTGGGTTCGGTATAGGGCTGCAACCACTCGGCACGGCCGAGACGGCTCTGGAACGTGACGACCACGTGACGCTCGTCGATCCGCAGCTGTTCGATCAGCAGGCGTGCCGTTGCCAGGCATTCGCTCTGGTACGGATCGCCGAGCGCGATTGTGCGCTTGGGCACGCCGTGAAAACTCAGCACGAGCTTATCGGGCCGACCCCGGTCGGTCCAGAAATCGGTGATGCGCTTCGCGAGCGCATTGATGTAGCCTGGGTCGTCGTGATAGCGGTTGACGAAGCGCAGCTCGGGCAACGCGCGCACCTGCGCACCCCAGGTAAAGACCGCGTCTTGCACGCTCCCGGTCGTCGTGCCCGAATACTGTGGGTACAGCGGCAAGATCAGGATACGCGCCGCACCTGCGGCCTTAAGCTCGTCGAGCACCTCCGCGATGGTCGGGCTGCCGTAGCGCATCGCGCTGCGCACGATGATCGAGTGGCCGCGCTCGCCAAGGTAGCCGCCCAGCAGCTTGGTCTGCTTGTCGGTCCAGACGCGCAGCGGCGAGCCTTCGCCGGTCCAGATGCTGGCGTACTTCTTCGCCGATTGTGCAGGCCGCGTGGGCAGAATCACGCAGTACAGGATCGCCAGCCACAGCAGCCGCGGAATCTCGACGACCCGCCGGTCGATTAGGAACTCGGCGAGATAGCGCCGCACTGCCGGCACCGTCGGCGCGTCCGGCGTGCCCAGATTGCACAGCAGGACGGCAGTTCGCTCGGTCTTGCCATGCTCGATCGTCGGTTCCGGGCGGAAACTCATGAGCGCAAATCGAACTCGGGTGCGTACTGCGGCTGCGTGTCGGCGAACTTCATGATCTCGAAGCGCACGCTGGCACTGGCGGGGTCGGCCGGTGAGCCGCCCAGGCCGATCAGGCCACTGCCGTGCAGCGTGCAGCTACCGCGGCGCAGGCTGATGACTTCGGGGTCGTGGTCGAAACGCACATAGGTGCCGTTGTAGCTCAGGTCGGTGAGCTGGAAGGTGCCGCTGTGCCAGACGATGCGGGCATGCGAGCGCGACACACGCGTGTCGTCGATGATGTAGGTCGCCTGCGGGCTGCGGCCAAGAATGACCGGCAGGCTCGTGCCGGCGTAGATGCGGTTCTGGTCGAGCCAGATTAGACGTATGCCTTCGGGCTCCGGCGCCGCAGGGGCGATGTCGCCGAACGCGGTCGCGGCGGTGTCGCCGAAGCGACGTATCGACTCGAGCAGGTACACATGCACCGGCTCGACTCGGCCGCGCAACTGCATGCGGTCCAGGCTGCGAAAGCGCGCCTGTTCGACTTCGATCAGCGCTTCCATCAGGTGCGAGGTGACCAGGGTTTCGTTGTCGCCGGCGTGGTCGATCAGGCGTGCGACGTTGACGGCATCGCCGAACACGTCGCCCGACATCTCGATCACCTCGCCGCGTGCCAGCGCCACCTGCAAGCGCAAGGGTACGAGCCGCGCGCGCGGATTCAGGCCTCCGTCACCGGGCGCACCGATGCGCTCCAGCGACTCGTGCATCTCGTCGGCGGCGGAAACCGCCTTGGTGGCCGAAACAAACATCGCCATCAGCCCGTCGCCCAGAGTCTTGATCACGCGACCTTCGTGCAGCGAGACGATCTGCGCCAGCAGCGCGACGCTTTGCGTGACGACGGCGGTGGCATCGCTGTTGCCCAGCGTTTCATACATCGCCGTGCTGCCGCGCAGGTCGGCGAACAACACGGTGCGTTCAACGATCTCGGTCATGCGGGCAGCGGGGAATGTGGCATTGTTCGCAGTTTATCGCGGCCTGGCATGAAAAAAGGGCTCCGGGCAATGCCACGGAGCCCTTCGTTGGATTGCGCGCGGTCAAAGCCTGCTCACAGCGTATCCAGGTAGGTACGCAGTTTGTCCGAGCGGCTCGGGTGCTTGAGCTTGCGGATCGCCTTGGCCTCGATCTGGCGGATGCGCTCGCGCGTCACGTCGAACTGCTTGCCGACTTCCTCCAGCGTGTGGTCGGTGCTCATCTCGATGCCGAAGCGCATGCGCAGCACCTTGGCTTCGCGCGGGGTCAGGCTGTCGAGAATGTCCTTGACCACGTCG
>JANYBE010000502.1 GCA_025360945.1 Rhizobacter sp.
CGATGCTCGCCGTTACGTGCCGGGTGTTCATCAGCAGCGGCCCGACGCTCACTTCGGTGGGCTCATCCTGCGCGAGCGCGCCGGCCTCGATCAGGCGTCGCAGCTTGGCCGCGAGCAGGCGCGTCGAGGCTGGCATCGCCACCGTGTCGCTCGCGCCCGATTCGAGCCCGGCCAGCTGCATCGCCTCGTCGAGGTCGGGTGCCATCAGCACAACCGGCGAGCGGCAGCGCTGGTGCAGCTTGCGCAGCACCGCCGTATAGCGCTCGCCGCAGCCCTGTGCATCCAGCAGCACGACGTCGAAGCGCCATTGCCTCATCAGCGTCAGCGCCGTCTGGCACGAGGTGACCGTGTAGGGTTTGAATCCGAATGACGGGAGTTCGCGTTGCAGGCGCTGCGCGAGGGCGATATCGGGCTCGATGATCAGGCAAAGGTACTGCATGGCGGAAGCTGCTCCATGGTCGGCGGCCCGCCACTGCGCAGCGCCGATGCGCTGCGGCCTTGCCGGGTGCGCAGTTGCCGAAATAGGGACGAGCGTGTCCCGAGGCCACAATGCGTAGCAACATCGTTAAGGCCGAGCCGGGTCTGCGACAGCAGCCGCAGTGCGGCGGCGACGCGCTTTGCGGTCAGGTAGTCGTGTGGCGTGAGGCCGTGCACGCGGCGAAACTGTCGCACCAGATGGAAGCGCGACAGCCGCGCCGCCGCGGCGATCTGCGCTAGCGTGATCGGCTGCTCGTAGTTGCTCTGGATGAAGTCGGACGCCAGCAGGACGCGCCGCAGCAACTCGCGCCGGGTTGCGGGCTTGAGGCTTTCCATCGCGCCTTCGCGCCCTCGCAGAAGCCGCTCAGCGTCGATTACCGCCCCCTGCAGCTGTGCGATGCGTTCGTCCCACCACATCGCATCGGCTAGGCCGGTCTGCAGCGCGTTCTCGATCTGCAACAGGTGATGGCCGACGGCGCCCGAACGCGGCAACAACGTCTCGACGAAGGCGAACGCCGTGGTGTGCGTGCCTGCGCCGTCCCGGAACGCGATCAGCAGAGGGCTGACGCCGTCGGCGCCGTCATACGCGCTCGAAACCGTCGTGGTGCAGTTGGCCACGAGGTAGCTGTCGGCGTCCAGCCGCAGCCGCCGCGCACCGAAGCTGACCAGTTCGACCCCGCGCCGCATCGTGCGCAGGCTCGGGCAATCGAGGCTCGGCACACTGGTCGACGCCGGGCACTCGCCTGCCACGACGAGATGCGCCGATGTCGCGGGCGCGAGCGGGCCGGAGCCTGTCACGGGGCCCGTTCCGGCTTCGAGCGTCGATAGATGCATATGCATGTTTATCGGAAATAAAGTCAGGAGACGCTTCGGGCCAGGTGCAGCAGCCGTGCGTTCATCTGCTCGACCCCGTCGTCGAGCGCCGCGGAAATCTCCTTCTGCGCCCGCGTCCACAACGGCAGCGCGCGGGCGAACACGCTGCGACCCTGCGCAGTGATCGTGACCAGCCGCTGGCGACGATCCTCGCCGACGTCGATGCTGACCCAGCCGCGCTCCTCGAGCACACGCAGGTTGCGCACCAGTGCGGTGTCGTGCATCGCCAGCTTGGCGGCGATCGCCTTGACACTGCTGCCAGGCAGGCCGGCGACCGCCCACAGCACCGCCAGCTGGCTGGCCTGCAGCCCGGCGCTGCGCAGGTGACGGTCGTAGACCGAGGTCACGGCCCGTGCCGCCATGCGCAGGTTGCCGCAGACGCAGTCGTAGCCGCGCAGTGAAAACTTGTCGACGAGATCCATGAGTCGACTATAGCTGCGTATACATATATTGACCATTCCGCGACATTCGGCGTGGGACTTTCGCGACTGGCCGGAACTACTGCAGCCGCGCTGGGGCGGCGACGTGAAACCGCGGCGCGGCACCCGCGGTGCAATCGCTCATAGCCCGCCACCGCCCTTGCAAGTCCAGCAACACCCGCCGAAAGCCGGGCGACAACTGCGAATGCCGAACCAGCATCGCCAGGTTGTCGCCGATCTTCACGCCCATCAGCACGCGTTGGCCCGGATGCAGCTCGGCTTGCAGCGCTTGGCTGTAGCCGGTCATCAACGCGAGCGTGCCGGCCAGCACGGCCTCGATGCAAGGCAGCTCGTGCTCTTCGATCTCGGCATGGTGATGCGCTGACATGCCAACCTCCGATTCCTGGGCTGGAATTAGCTTAACGCAAATGAGACGTATTCGCAACTATACGAGCCGCCACCGCAGTGTTTTGCGCCGACTCGCATGGCCTCTGCGACAATTCGTCAGTCTTCACCTGCGTGCCCCCGCAGGCGGTGCGTCTTTGAAACCGGGGCCATGTAGAGGAACACCATGTTCAAAAACCTCGCCCGCGCCAGCGTTGTCACGCTGGTTGCGATGATTGCCGCGTTGGCCGCACCGACTCGATCCGATGCCCTGCCGGCGCCACCGCTGAAGGTCGCCTTCGTCTACGTCAGCCCGATCGGCGAAGCTGGCTGGACCTACCAGCATGAGCAAGGCCGGCTGGCGATGCAAAAGGCGCTCGCCAAAAGCGTCGTCAGCACCGCGATCGAAGCGGTCGCCGAAGGCGCTGACTCCGAGCGCGTGATCCGCGATCTGGCCGCGCAGGGCAATCGCCTGATCTTCGCGACCAGCTTCGGCTACCTCGAGCCGACGCTGCGCGTGGCGGCCGACTATCCGGACGTGAAATTCGAGCATGCCGGAGGCTACAAGACCGCCGCCAACGTGAACACCTACAA
>JANYBE010000613.1 GCA_025360945.1 Rhizobacter sp.
TCGATCGCCGCGGTGGTGCTCGGCGGCGTGTCGCTGTTCGGAGGATCGGGCAGCGCGGTCGGCGCGATCTTCGGCGCACTGATGTTTCGCACCATCGGCGATCTACTGTTCGTGTTCAATCTCGACCCCCTATGGCAGCCGCTGTTCCAGGGCGTGGTGCTGGCCGCGGCCGTATGCCTGGGTTCGGTGCGTCTGCTGCGCGTGCGCAACCGACTGGAACTCTATGGATGAGACCCGATCGCTCGACACGTGGCGCAGCCGCATCGACCCAGCCATCGCCTCCGCGTTCGGCTGCATCGTGCTGCTGCTGTTGCTTGGTAGCTTGTATTCGAGCAGCTTCCTGTCGCCGCAGTACCTGCTGCAGCAGCTGAAGGTTGCGTCCTTCCTGGGCGTCATCGCGACCGGCGCGATGATCGTGATCCTGCTCGGACAGATCGACCTGTCGGTGCCGTGGGTGGTCGCCGTCGGCGGGATGATGGCGACGGCTGCCACCGGCTGGGGACCGCTTGGCGCGGCGCTGGCGATTCCGGTAGGCGTTGCCTGCGGCGTCGCGCTGGGCATGGTCAGCGGCTTCGGCGTCGCGTTCCTGCGCCTGCCGTCGATGATCGTCACGCTGGCGGTGAACGCGGTCGCGCAAGGGCTGATGGTGGTGCACACCGGCGGCTTCTCGCCGCAGGATTCATCGTCGCCGGCGATGCGCTTCATCGCCACCGGCCACAGCCTGTTCGGCATTCCGAATGCGCTGCTGGTGTGGGCCTTGGTCGGTGGCGCGGCCGTCTTTGTGCTGACGCGCACGACCTTCGGTCGCACGGTCTATGCGATCGGCAACCGCGAGCGAGCGGCCTACCTCTCGGGGGCACGCACCCGCGGTGTCGTGATGGCGGCGTTTGCACTTGCGGGCGGCCTCTCGGCCTTCGGCGGTGTGCTGCTGGCCGGATACGCAAGCAAGGCGGCGCAGGCGATGGGCGACCCCTACTTGCTGCCTGCGATCGCCGCTGTGGTGCTCGGCGGCACCGCCATCCTCGGCGGCCGTGGCAGCTACATCGGGACGGTGGCCGGCGTCATCCTGATCACGCTGCTGCAATCGATCCTGTCGGTGATGCAGATGGAAGAGTTCGGCCGCCACGTGATCTACGGCGTCGTGATCATTGCGATGCTGCTAGTCTACGGCCGCGGCCGGCGCCATTCGGATTGATCCGATTCGAAAGGGCAACATGTTTGTCAAACTCACCTCCAGTTTCGAAGTCATCGATGCGCGCTTTCGCAAACTGGCGCTTCCCTACATTCATGTCGAGAGGCTCTACACCGGCTGCCGCTGGGCAGAGGGTCCGGCGTGGTTTGCGGCCGGACGCTATCTGGTCTGGTCCGACATTCCGAACGACCGCGTGATGCGCTGGGACGAGACAGATGGCTCAGTCTCGGTGTTCCGCCAGCCGGCTCTGAACAGCAACGGCCACACGGTCGATCTGCAGGGACGACTGATCTCGTGCGAGCACGGCGGCCGCTGCGTTTCGCGCACCGAGCACGATGGCTCGCGCACTGTGCTGGCATCGCATGTCCACGGCCAGCGCCTCAACTCGCCCAACGACGTGGTGGTGAAGTCCGATGGCAGCATCTGGTTCAGCGACCCGAGCTACGGCATCGACAGCGACTACGAAGGCGCTGCGGCGCCCAGCGAAATCGGCGAACAGCGCGTCTACCGCATCGACGCGGACAGCGCCGCGATCAGCGTCGTCGCGAGCGACTTCGTGCAGCCTAACGGGCTGGCGTTCTCACCCGACGAATCGCTGCTGTACATCGTCGACACCGGTGCGACGCACCAGGTCGACGGGCCACACCATGTGCGGTGTTTTCGCGTCGGTGCGAATGGCGCGCTGGCCGGCGGCGAGGTGTTCGCCACCTGCCCCGTCGGCCTCTACGACGGTCTGCGCGTGGACGTGCACGGCAACCTGTGGCTCAGCGCCGGCGACGGCGTGCACTGCCATGCACCGGACGGCGCGCTGCTCGGCAAGGTGCTGATTCCCGAGTCGGTCTCGAACCTGTGCTTCGGCGGCGCAAAGCGCAACCGCATGTTCATCTGCGGCACCACATCGCTGTATTCGGTGTACCTCAATACACGCGGCCAATAACCTCAAGAGTTCGACTCCGTCTTGGCCACCGCGGAGGGAATCGGTCTCCAGGCAGGCAGCTCGATCCGTTGCCGTGTCCGACGCACTGTGTATCGATTTACTGTATCGATTCACCCTTACTCTGTAGCTCGATTGGGCATCAGGGCTTCCCCGGGTGTTTCGCCGTTGAACGACGGCTCCACTCGCCATCGTGGGCGAATCGTCTGATTCGTCACCTGTCAGCGACGTCCCAACCAACCCCATCGATCTCTGGATGTCCGGCGTTTGCCGTGGAAGCGGCGGGGTTTGTGCACAGGGCCATGTGTGTTTGCCCCCCCGGGCCAGACTCCGCAATGTCCGACTTGGCCCGGCACAGCAACACCGTGGGCTAGAATGGCCTGCAAGTTTCATGCCCTTATGAACCAGGCCCCTTTCCCCCTCTGCATCGCTGCGCTGGCCGCGTGCCTCGTCATGCCCGCGCAGGCCGAGAAGGCCGATCGTTTCAAGCCGATCATGATCCAGGCCGACAAGACCGGGCAGCTCGATCTGCAAAAGCAGGTTGCCACGTTTGTCGACAGGGTGATCATCACCAAGGGCACGATGGTGATTCACGCAGAGCGCGTCGAGATCAGCAAGACGCCGGGGGGCTACGACAAGGCGGTGGCCTTCGGGGCGCGGGGCAAGCCGGCCACCTTCCGCCAAAAGCGCGACGGCGTCGACGAATACATGGAAGGCGAAGCGGAACGGCTCGAGTACGACGGCAAGACCGACATCGTCAAGTTCATCAATAACGCCACGGTGCGACGCCTGCGTGGCGCCACCCTGGCCGACGAGATGAACGGCAATCTAGTCACCTATGACGGCACCAGCGAGGTGATGAACCTGTCCGGTGGCAGCACCGCGACCGCAGCGAACCCGAACGGCCGCGTGCACGTGGTGCTGACACCGCGCGAGGGCACCGAGGCCGCTGCCGAGGCGGCGCAGGCCGCGGCATCGAGCGTCGGCCCGTTGAAGATGACGCCGACGCTGCCCGCACCCGGGGACAAGCGTTGAGCGTGATCGTGGGGGCCGAGGCCGACGCGAGCACACACCGGCTGGAAGCGGTTGGCCTGCGCAAATCGTTCGGCGCGCGTACGGTCGTGAAGGACGTGCACCTCTCGGTGCGCAGCGGCGAAGTCGTCGGCCTGCTCGGTCCGAACGGCGCGGGCAAGACGACAAGTTTCTACATGATCGTCGGCCTCGTGCGCGCCGACGCGGGCGAGATCACCATCGAGGGCAGGCGCGTCGAACGGCTGCCCATCCACCAGCGCTCGCGGCTCGGCTTGTCCTACCTACCGCAGGAGGCCTCGATCTTTCGCAAACTGACGGTCGAGGAAAACGTCCGCGCCGTGCTCGAGTTGCAGATCGACGCGCACGGCAAGGCGCTCAAGCCGGCGTTGATCGAAGAGTTGCTCGGCGGTCTACTGCACGACCTTTCGATCGAGAAGCTGCGCGCCTCGCCGGCGCCGGCGCTGTCGGGCGGCGAACGCCGCCGCGTCGAGATCGCGCGCGCGCTGGCGACGCAGCCGCGCTTCATCCTGCTTGACGAGCCGTTCGCAGGCGTTGACCCGATTGCGGTGATCGAGATCCAGCGCATCATCAGTTTTTTGAAGAGTCGTGGCATCGGCGTGCTGATCACCGACCACAATGTGCGCGAGACGCTGGGCATCTGCGACCGCGCCTACATCATCAGCGAAGGCCGCGTGCTCGCCGAAGGCACGCCGACCGAAATCGTCGACAACGCCGACGTTCGCAAAGTCTATCTCGGCGAACACTTCCGAATGTGACGCAGGTTTTTCGATGAAACCTACATTGCAGTTCCGGCTGTCGCAGCACCTGGCGCTGACGCCACAGCTTCAGCAGTCGATCCGGCTGCTGCAACTCTCCACGCTCGAGCTCCACCAGGAAGTCGAGCAGATGCTGGAGCAGAACCCGTTCCTCGAAACCGACGACGAGGCCGCTCCCGCGTTCGAGCCACTCACCGAACGTCTGAGCCCGGCCGAACGGCTTGGCGAGCGCGAGACCGAGCGCGCCGCCGAGTCGAGTGCCGATGGCGGAGGCGACGCCGACGCCGCCCCGCTGGACGGCAGCGAGTTCGGCGGCACCGAACGCGACGACTGGGAGAACGGCACCGAGCGCGAAGATTTCGACGGTATCCGCGAGACACCCGGCAAGAGCAGCGCCTCTGGCGACGGTGACGACTTCGATGGCGCCGACCGCGACACCGCGGTTGAGAGCCTGCAAGACCACCTTCGCGCGCAGCTGTCGAGCTTGCGCCTGAGCCCGACCGACGCCGCCGCCGTGATGGTGCTGATCGAGTCGCTGACCGACGACGGCTACCTTGCCGATACGCTTGAAGACATCGCCGAGCAACTCGCCAAGGGCGATGTCGATCAGCGCGACGAACTGATTGAGCAGCTGCGCTGCGGCCTGCGTTTCCTGCAAAGCATGGAGCCCACGGGCGTGGGCGCACGCGACCTCGCCGAATGTCTGACGCTGCAACTGCGCAAGCAGCCGCGCAGCGAGGCGCAGATGATCGCCATCATCGTCTGCAAGACGCACCTCGAACTGCTGGCGCGACGCGACCTGAAGAAGCTGATGGCCGTCACCGGCGCCGACGAGGATCTGCTGCGCGAGGCGCAGGCTCTGATCAAGGCGCTCGAACCCAAGCCGGGTCGCCAGTTCGCGCGCGCCGAGGCCAACATCATCGTGCCCGACGTGGTCGTGCAAAAGGCCGGCCGCGGCTGGAAGGTCACGCTCAACCCGGACGTGATGCCCAAGCTGCGCATCAACGACCTCTACGCCAGCGCGATTCGCCAGCAGCGCGGCGCAACCAGCAACGGCGCCGGACCGGGACTGAACGCGCGGCTGCAGGAAGCGCGCTGGTTCATGAAGAACATCCTGCAGCGCTTCGACACGATCCAGCGCGTCTCGCAGGCCATCGTCGAACGGCAGAAGAACTTCTTTACCCACGGCGCGATCGCGATGAAGCCGCTGGTGCTGCGCGAGATCGCCGACGAGCTTGGCCTGCACGAGTCGACGATCTCGCGCGTGACGACCGCGAAATACATGAACACGCCGTTCGGCACCTTCGAGCTGAAATACTTCTTCGGTTCGTCGCTGAACACCGAGGCCGGCGGCAACGCCTCCAGCACCGCGGTGCGCGCGCTGATCAAGCAGATCGTCGCGGCCGAGAATCCGGCCAAGCCACTCTCCGACAGCCAGATCTCGCAGATGCTCGAGGAGCAGGGCATCCAGGTCGCGCGGCGCACAGTGGCCAAATACCGCGATGCGCTGAAGATCGCGCCGACCCAACTCCGCAAGGCGATGTAACACGATGCCACTGCCCCTGTTTTTGCCGTGCGCCGCGGGCGTCGAGGCACTTCTCGCCGAAGAGGTGCAGCGCGTGCTGCCGAAGACCCGAGTGGTTCAAGCGCGTGGCGGTGTTGCGCTCGAAGGCGATCCGCTCGAGGTGATGACGCTCAATCTGGAGAGCCGGCTCGCACAGCGCGTGCTGATCGAAGTCGCGCACGGCTCGTACCGCGTCGAGGACGATGTCTACGAGCTCGCGCACAGCGTCGCGTGGACCGAGTGGATCACGCCGCAGCACACGCTGCGCGTCGACACGACCGCGCACCGCAGCCCGCTGAAGAGCCTGAACTTCGCCGCGCTGCGCGTCAAGGATGCGGTCTGCGACCTGCTGCGCGAAGTGACCGGCGAGCGGCCCAATGTCGACACACACCACCCCGACCTGCAGATCGTGCTGCACCTCGGCGAGCTCGAAGCGACGATCTACATCGACAGCTCCGGCGAGTCGTTGTTCAAGCGCGGCTGGCGCGAGGACAAGGGCGATGCGCCACTGAAGGAAACGCTGGCCGCCGCGATGCTCGCCGCCGCCGCCTGGCGGGGTACGCAGGAGGCGGGCGGTGCACTGCACGACCCGTGCTGCGGCTCCGGCACGATCGCAATCGAAGCCGCGCAGATCGCCTGTGGCATCGCGCCGGGCCTAAAGCGACGCTTCGCGTTCGAGCGGCTGCGGCCCTTCGTCGGCGATGCGATGCGCGCCGAGATGCAGCGCCTGCGCAGCCACGCGACGGCACGCATTCACGCCAGCGCCGTGCCGATCTTCGCCAGCGATGTGTCGTTTCGCATGGTCGACTTCGCGCGCCGCAACGCGCAGCGCGCGGGCGTCGAAGCGGCGATCACGTTCAACGGCGGCGACGCGCTGGAACGCCCCGCGCCCGCGCTGCCCGACGCCCTGCCCGGCACGCTGATGATCAACCCGCCGTATGGCGAGCGCATCGAGGTCGGCGGCAAGGCGGCGCGCGAGTCGGCGCAAGACCGCGACACGCCGAGCGACTTTTTCCCGCGTCTGGCCTCGCACTGGAAGCGTGCCTACACGCAGCACGCCGCCGGCTGGACCGCCTACGTGCTCAGCCCCGACATGAAGCTGCCAAGCGAGATGCGCCTGAAGGAATCGCGCCGCGTGCCGATGTGGAACGGGCCGATCGAGTGCCGGCTGTTCCGCTTTGATCTGGTCGCCGGCTCGGCCCGCAAGCCGGCCTGACGAAACCCTCGCCGAATGGGCACATTCGGCAATCTCCCGCGGGGATGCGGGCCGGGATAGGGCGGCCCGGTGTTCGGCTCGCTACTTCTTCGTCAAGGACGCGAGGATGTCGTCCATCCCGCCCAGCCCGCCGCTCGGCGCCTGGCCCTGCGGTGTGAGGCGGTTGATCACCTCGGGCAGCATCTGCGACAACTGCCCGGCCGCGTCGCCGTGCGACAGGCCGAGCTGCGACGCGATCTGGCCGATCACATCTGAGCCCAGCACTTTCGTGATCTGATCGCCCGACATCGGCGCGTTCTGGCCGTGACCGATCCACGAGCCGATCACGTCGCCCATGCCGCCCTGCGTGAAACGGCCGACCAGATCGCCGAGGCCGCCGACCCCGGCGCCTTGTGGATGCTGGCCGTTGGCCAGCATCGAGATCACCGTGCTGAGCAACACCGAGCCGGGCGTGCCCTGCGTGGCACCAGGGGCCGGGGGTTGCACACCGGGTTGGCTGTTCGCCAATGCGCCGAGCACCGAGTCGAGCAAGCTCATGGTGATACTCCTCAGGTTGAGGGCCGATTCTGTGCAACGCGGCGCCTCAGCGCAAGCCACGTCAGCGCCGACGCGGTCAACGCGACTGGCACGAGCGAGCCCACATTCAGCAGTGTCCAG
Organism: Rhizobacter sp.; assembly: GCA_025360945.1. GTDB lineage: Bacteria > Pseudomonadota > Gammaproteobacteria > Burkholderiales > Burkholderiaceae_C > LMDS01. The sequence goes on from JANYBE010000613.1 coordinate 7,372, forward strand.
CCGCTGGTCGTGACGAGCGCGCCAGAGCTGAACGAGGTGATCGTCATGGTCGTGAAGATCACCGTGTCCATCGCGGCCTGCGCGGTCGTCTTCTCTTCGGGCCGGTAGGCCTCGGTAAACAGCGTGGTGCCGCCGATGAAGATGAAGTTCCAGCCCACGCCGAGCGTCGCCAACGCGATAAGGAACTGCATCAGCTCGATGCCTGAAAGGGCGACCGCGATGCAGATCAGGTTCAGCACGACGCCGACCGCCATGATGCGCAGACAGCCGAAGCGCCTGATCAGCGAGCCGGTGAAGAAGCTCGGCACGAACATGCCCAGCACATGCCACTCGAGCACCAGCGCCGTACTCTTGAACGGGTGCGCGCACATCGCCATAGCGATCGGCGTGGAGGCCATCAGCAGGTTCATCACACCGTAGCCGAGCGCACACGCCGCGACCGCAACGATGAACACCGGCTGGCGTGCCAACTCACGCAGCGGCCGGCCCGGTCGCGCGGCCGAGGGCAGCGGCAACGGCGGGAAGCCGATGAACGACAGCGTCAGCAGCGCAAGCAACGCGATGCCGACCAGCGCCGCATAGGCGCCGGCGAACGGCACCGCAAGCGCATCTCGCGTCAGGTTCGCGAGGTTCGGTCCGGCGACGGCGCCAAGGATTCCACCGGCCAGCACCCACGAGATCGCGCGTTCCTTGAACGCCGGCTCGACCAGCTCGGTCGCAGCGAAACGGTACAGCCCGGCGTTG
>JANYBE010000614.1 GCA_025360945.1 Rhizobacter sp.
ACATTCTGATCCCGAATCCGCGCGACCTGCCGGGCGTGTTCAAGGAGTTGCAGGGCGAGAAGTTCCACAGCTTCCCGGCCGTCAACACGCTCTTCAACGCGATGGCCAACCACCCCGACTTCTCGAGCGTCGACTGGTCGAGCCTGGTGATCTCGGTCGGTGGCGGCATGGCGGTGCAGAGCGCCACCGCCAAGCTCTGGCTCGAGAAGACGGGTTGTCCGATCGTCGAGGGCTACGGCCTGTCGGAGACCTCGCCTTCGGCGACCTGCAATCCGGTCGACAGCACCGCCTACAGCGGCAACATCGGCCTGCCGATGCCCAACACCGATCTCCAGCTGCTCGACGACGACGGCTATGAAGTGCCGATCGGCACGCCGGGCGAGATCGCCATCAAGGGACCGCAGGTGATGGCCGGCTACTGGCAGCGCGACGACGAGACCGCGAAGGTCATGACCGCCGATGGCTTCTTTCGGAGCGGCGACATCGGTGTCGTCGACGAGCGCGGCTACTTCAAGATTGTCGACCGCAAGAAGGACATGATTCTCGTTAGCGGCTTTAACGTCTACCCGAACGAGGTAGAGGACGTGGTCGGGCAGATGCCCGGCGTGCTCGAATGCGCCGCCGTCGGCATCCCTGACGCTAAGGCCGGCGAGGCCGTCAAGCTGGTGATCGTGCGCAGCAACCCTGCCGTCACCGAGGCCGACGTGCGCGCCTATTGCGAGGCCAATCTGACCGGCTACAAGCGGCCCAAGGTCGTGGAATTCCGCACCGAGCTGCCCAAGACCAACGTCGGCAAAATCCTGCGGCGCGAGCTGCGCGACAAGGCCTGAGTAATGCATCTGTGCCGCATCTGCAATCCAAGATCGAGGCGGCAGTGTGAATAGTCACGCCACCCCAGGCTTGCGTCCTGATACATTTCGCGCTGTAGCGAACGGTCCGATGCAGGCCGCGCGCAAGTCGTGATGGGAACTCATCCGTGATCTGGGGCAAGACCGAAGCCGGCCGATTGGAAATGCAGACGCGCGCGCTGGTGAAGGAGCGCGCGCGCCGCACCCTGCTGTTGCTGATCGACGGGGTGAAGACCGACACGCTGCTGCTCGGCGGACTCGCCGGCATCAGCGTCGCCGACTTCGAGGCCTTGCACCAGCTGGGCCTGATCGCGCCGGTGGCCGAAGCGCCCGCCGCACGTCCCAACCGTGCTCCCGCGGTAGCGAGTGCCGCACCGGCACCGCCGCCGGCCGAGCCGGTTGCGCCGGCCGCGCCGCTCGACTACGGGCAGTTCACCGCGGCCCTCACCCAGATGATTTCGGCCGAGCTCGGCCTGCGCGGCTTCGTGCTCACCCTGGCTGTCGAAAAGGCCAGCACCATCGAAGAGTTGCAAGCCGTCGCCGCGCGCACGTTGGCGCAAATCGCCGAGCGTCATGGTGAGGCGCGCGCCGCCGTCGCTCGCCGCACGCTGTACGGCCGCTGAACCCCGCGAGCGAGCGAGGCCCATGCCGCATAGCCCAGCGGCCATCGTCAGCGCGATGCACGAGGAGTTGCGCGCGTTGTTGCCGCTGCTTGATGACCGGCACACGGTGCGGCTCGCCGGCCGCGATTTCCACCATGGCGTGATCCATGGCCAACCGGTGGTGCTGGCGCTGTCGGGCATCGGCAAGGTCGCGGCGGCCACGACCGCGGTGTTGCTGATGCACGCCTTCGATTCGCGTCAGCTGGTCTTCACCGGCGTGGCCGGCGGCCTCGCGGCGGGCGTGAACGTGGGCGACGTGGTCGTCGCGCGCCAGCTGCTGCAGCACGACATGGACGCCTCGCCGTTGTTCCCGCGCTTCGAGGTGCCGCTGACCGGGCGTGCGCGTTTCGATGCCGATACCGATCTCGCCGATGCGCTTGCCGCCGCAACGCGGAGCTGTTCGGGCGTGCGGCTGCATCAGGGGCTGATCGTCAGTGGTGATCGCTTCATCGCCAGCGCCGCCGACAGCGACGTGCTGCGCGCGCTGCTTCCGGACGCGCTCGCGGTCGAGATGGAGGGCGCGGCCGTCGCGCAGGCCTGTGCCGATTTCGGGCGACCGTTTGCGGTCGTGCGCACGATCTCGGACCGCGCTGACGACGCCGCACACCTCGACTTCGTGCGCTTTATCGACGAGGTTGCGAGCGCGACCACGCGCGCGATCATCGAGGAGTGGCTGGCTCACGTCTGAGGCACACTCGGGCGCATGCCTCCTCGCTTGTTTGTTGACCAGCCGCTTCGCAGCGGCGACTCCTTTTCATTGCCCTCTGGCCCCGCACGCCATGTGCAGGTGCTGCGCCTGCAACCCGGCGCGGCGCTGACCCTATTCAACGGCGCGGGCGGCGAGTGGATTGCTACCGTCACGCAGATGGGGCGCAGCGACGTGAGCGTGCAGCTCGGTGCGCACACCGATGTGAACCGCGAGCTGACGGTGCATGTAACGCTCGCGCTTGGCATGCCGGCCAACGAGCGCATGGATGCGGTTGTCGAGAAAGCGACCGAGCTCGGCGCCGCGGCGATCCAGCCGCTGATATGCGAACGCTCGGTGCTGCGACTCAACGGCGAGCGCGCGCAGAAGAAGGTCGCACACTGGCAGGCGGTTGCGTTGTCGGCCTGCGAGCAGAGCGGGCGCACACGCGTGCCGCAAATCGCCGAGGTACTCACGTTGGCGCAGTGGTTGCAGGCGCCGCCATCGAACGATGCGGCGCGCTGGACGCTGAGCCTGCGCGACGCACGCGCCGTGGCCGACATGCCCGCGCTCACGGGTCGCGTGCTGTGCCTGAGCGGCCCCGAAGGCGGCTTGTCGCCGGCCGAAGAAGCCGCCGCGCGCGAGGCCGGCTTCGCGCCTGTCTCGCTTGGCCCGCGTGTGCTGCGTGCCGACACAGCGCCACTGGCATTGCTCGCCCACCTCGGCCTGAGAAGCTCGCGATGAATCTGCGTCTGCTGCTGCTCACCTTCTGTCAGGGACTGTTCCTGACCAACAACGTAACCTTCATGGCGATCAATGGCCTGGTCGGCCTGAGCCTCGCGCCGCGGCCGTGGATGGCGACGCTGCCGCTGATGGGTTATGTGGCCGGCGGCGCGCTGTGCGCGAACATCGTTGCAGGGCACCAACGTCGCTGGGGCCGCAAGCGCGCGTTCCAGGCCGGTCTGGTGGTTGCGAGCGCATCTCGCGTCAGGTTCGCGAGGTTCGGTCCGGCGACGGCGCCAAGGATTCCACCGGCCAGCACCCACGAGATCGCGCGTTCCTTGAACGCCGGCTCGACCAGCTCGGTCGCAGCGAAACGGTACAGCCCGGCGTTG
>JANYBE010000650.1 GCA_025360945.1 Rhizobacter sp.
TGTGTCTGACGACATGTACTGGAACTGCGCGGGCTATTGTGGCAAGAAGCAGCCAATGGTTGTGTCGATGGGCGGGCCGGCGCTGCGTGCGCGCGCACACCTCGGTGGCCAGTAAAGGAGACCGAACCATGAGCTCTGTGCAAGACAAGGCTGACGCCGTTCTTGACGGCGCCCTTCGTCGCGGTTTTGATGCTGCGATGGTCGAAGTCAGCGTGCATACGCTGGCCGAGCTGAACGCTGCCCACAACGAACCCACGCTGATGCGCAGTGGGGAGCGCCGCAAGATTTCGCTGCTCGGCCTGGTGGGCGGTCGGCGCGCCTCTGCTGAGATCGGCGATTTCGACGACGCAGGCATCGAACGTGCACTCGACGAGATGTTCGCCTCGGCGGGCTCGGCGCCGGCCGACGACGCCAACGGGGTGTCGGCGGGGCAGCAAGCCCAGATCGTCCAGGGTCCGCAGGAGGCCGATTCAGAAGCCATGGCCGATGCCATGCGCGAAATGCTGGCCTGGCGGGCCGCGAACACGCCCACGGTCACCATCGAAGAGTCGATGATTGCGCACCACCGGGTCGAGGCGTACACCGCAACCACCAGCGGTTCATCGCTGTCGTGCCAACTCGGCTGGTACGACCACATGGCCATGGGCACCGCGCGCGAAGGTGAGCGCTCCAGTTCGTTCAACTACGCGGGTGGCAGTAGCCACGCCCTGGATGCGTCGGCGGCCCAGCCCAGCTTCGGCATCGGCAACATGTTCAGCGATCTCGCGCGCCAGATCCACACTGAAGCGATCGCGGCACCTTTCGTTGGTGATGTCGTGTTGACTCCGGCGGCCGTGGACAGTCTGCTCACGTGGCTGTATGGACAGCTCTCGGACCTGGCATTGATCTCGGGCACGTCGCTCTACCGCAAGCAGGTCGGACAGCTCATCGCCTCACCGCTGCTGAGCCTGAAGAGCCGCTTCGACGCGCCTGGGGTGGTCGCCCTTTCGCATGACGGCTTCGTCGCCGCACCGGTTGAACTGCTGCGCGAAGGCCAACTGCAGACCCTGACTCCCAGCCTCTACGGCAGCCGCAAGACCGGGCTTGCGCACGTGCCGATCGCTGCCGGCGGCTGGGAGCTCGCGGGTGGCGAAACCTCGCTCGCCGCAATGGTGGCGGCCGTTGAGCACGGTGCCATGGTGGGTCGGCTGTCGATGGGCAACCCAACGTCGAACGGCGACTTCTCGGGCGTCATCAAGAACAGCTTCCTGATCGAAGGGGGACGTAGTGGCACCGCGCTGGCCGAAGTGATGATCAGTGGCAACATGGCACAGATGCTTCGAGACGTGGTGTCGGTCAGCCGCGAACGCCTCGACACCGGCTCGACCATACTGCCTTGGCTGCGCATCAGCGGTCTGCACTTCTCCTGATCAGCAGCGCCGATCGGCGTTGGTGCAGCGAGGTATAGCAGACGAAGGCGGACCTCCGCTGCCTGGCTTACGCCGGTGTCGAAGAACGAAATAGATGCGAATACGAACGAATGATCGGCTAGCGGAACGAATAATCTGCAAATCCCACGGCGCCAACGCCAACGCCAACGCCAACGCCAACGCGGCAGGGCAGGGCAGGCGAGCCCGCTCACTTGAACGATGCAAGCAGGGCCGAGTAAGCATTGAAGTATCTCGGCGAGATGCTGAATTCCGTTCGCAGTTCGTCCTGCCGACGAGCCAGCTCGGCAGCTTTCGGGCACACCCAGTTGAGCGCCCCGTCTGGCCAGTCGCGCAGCAGCGCCAATCGCCTGACCGATGCTGCATACCATGAGGGATGGAATGTTCGCGCCTCCGGCGGCCGTCGCAAGACATGCGCGACTCTGACCAAGACCCACTGGCGGCGCCGTAGCCGTGTCGGCAGTGACATATGCGCCAGTTGGCTCGCCGCGCCAGCAAACGCGAAGTCCTTGATTGACCCGTCTTGACGATCGGCCGCTGGCCTGTGTACCTGGTCGCGCGTGTCCACCTCGCAAATCACCTCACGACCCACGGCGTTCACGATCCGGAGCAAGTCGTGCGGACGGCACCTCCCCCAATGGAAATGGGCAGGCCTTAGCTTCGTGCCGAGGTGCTGCAACCACAAGGCATCAGCCGCACTGGGTTCTGTCGCAATAGCGCGATGAGTCCAAGTATGGCCGCGAGGCCGACACCGATCAGAAAGCCGACGAGTAGAACTGGTTCGCTGCAGACGAGGCTCGGTCTTTGATATCGCCGAGCTGGCCTTTACGGATCCTGTGCATGACCTCGATGCCGGCGAGCAGGATGCGTGCGCAGCGAAAGGTTTTGAAGCCGAGCATCGGCCGGGTGATACGTTTGACGGCTCGGTGGTCTTGCTCGACGAGGTTGTTCAGGTACTTCGACTGGCGCATCTCGATCGGCAGGCCGCTGTCGGCCTGAATGCTCGCGATGGCGGCCGTGTTGGCGCCACTCTTGGTCTATCGTGATCTTCTCGGGCACGCCGTGCAGATCGATGGCTCGCTCGAAGAAAGCACGTGCCGCGGCGTGATCTCTCTTGGCGCGCAGCAAGAAGTCAACGGTGTCGCCGTCGCGGTCCACCGCGCGGTACAGGTACTTCCACTGGCCGCCGACCTTCACGTAGGTCTCGTCCATTCGCCAGCTTCGACCGACCGGGCGCTTGCGCCGACGAAACACCGCCGCCAGCACCGGAAGCACCTTGATCGACCAGCGATGCAGAGTGGAGTGATCGACGAACACGCCGCGTTCAGCCATCATCTCTTCGATGTTTCG
>JANYBE010000660.1 GCA_025360945.1 Rhizobacter sp.
TGTCGCCGACCGGCAGCTCCAGCGTGTGTTCCTTGAACCGGTCAAGGCGCGGCCACGGATCGACCTTCAGGAACTCACCGTCGACGCGCAAATGCGTGTGGCCGCGGCCCTTGGCCCATTTTGCGAGGTCGGTGTAGACACCCTTGCGGTTCACGACCAGCGGCGCGAGCAAGCCGACGTGCTGGCCCTTGTGGTCACGCAGCAGTTGCGCCGCGATGCTCTCGGCGCTTTGCGGCTTCACCGGTGAACCGTCGTTGATGCAGTGCTGCAGCCCGAGCTTCACGTAGAGCAGGCGCAGGAAGTGCCAGACCTCGGTGGTGGTCGCGACCGTGCTCTTGCGCCCGCCACGCGAGAGGCGCTGCTCGATCGCGACCGTCGGCGGGATGCCGTAGACCGCGTCGACCTCGGGCCGCCCCGCCGGTTGCACGATGCTGCGCGCGTAGGCGTTCAGCGATTCGAGGTAGCGGCGCTGGCCTTCGTTGAACAGGATGTCGAACGCGAGCGTGCTCTTGCCCGAGCCGGAGACACCGGTGACGACGCTGAACTTGCCGCGCGGGATGCTGACGTCCAGCGACTTCAGGTTGTGCTCGCGCGCGTTGACGATGCGGATGTTCTCATCGGGCGCGCGGCGCGCCTCGCGTTGCGCGCGGACGAGGTATTGCAGCGGCACGCCTTCTTGCGCCGCATGCCCGTCAAAGCCCATCGCCTTGTCATAGTCCAGCAGCGCCTTACCAGTGTGCGACGTCGGATGGCGTTTGACGTCTTCCGGCGTGCCGGTGCAGACGACCAAGCCGCCGGCATCGCCGCCTTCCGGGCCGAGGTCGATCAACCAGTCGGCGGCGCGGATCACGTCCAGGTTGTGCTCGATCACGATGATCGAATGGCCCGCGTCCAACAGCTTGCGGAACGAGCGCATGAGCTTCGCGATGTCGTCGAAGTGCAGCCCGGTCGTCGGTTCGTCGAACATGAACAGCGTGCCGCGCTTCGCGACCGGCTGGCGGCTCGCGGTCTGGCTTTGCGCCGTCTCGGCGAGGAAGCCGGCCAGCTTCAGGCGCTGCGCCTCGCCACCACTGAGCGTGGGCACCGGTTGACCGAGCTTCACATACTCGAGGCCGACGTCGACGATCGGTTGGAGCACGCGCAATACTTCGCGGTCGTCGCGGAACAGCTGCACCGCCTCGCTAACCGTGAGCTCAAGAACATCGGCCACCGACAGGTCGCGAATCACGTCGCCCGGCAAGCGCCGATCGATCTTCACGTCCAGGATCTCGGCGCGGTAGCGGCGCCCGTCGCAATCCGGGCAGCGCAGGTATACGTCAGAGAGGAACTGCATCTCGACATGCTCGAAGCCCGAGCCGCCGCAGGTCGCGCAACGGCCGTTGCCCGCGTTGAAGCTGAACATGCCGGGGCCGTAGCCGCGCTGCGCCGCGAGGGGCGCCTGCGCGAACAGCTTGCGGATCTCGTCGAACGCTCCGACGTAGCTGGCAGGGTTGGAGCGCGCGGTCTTGCCGATCGGCGACTGGTCGACGAAGACCGAGTCGCTCAACCAGTCGGCGCCGAGCAGCCCGTCATGCTCGCCCGGCGTTTCGGTGGCCTTGCCGAAGTGGCGCTGCAGTGCCGGGTAGAGCACGTCTTGCATCAGTGTGCTTTTGCCCGAGCCGGACACGCCGGTCACGCAGACGAGATGCAGCAAAGGGAACTCGACGGTCACGTTCTTCAGGTTATGGTCGCGCGCACCCTCCAAGATCAGCTTCGGCGTCTTCTCGCTCATCAGCCGCTTGATGCCCATCGTGACGTGCTTGCGTGCGCCAAGGTAAGCGCCAGTGAGAGTGTCGGCCTTGCGGATTGCTTCGGGCGCGCCGTCGAACACGATCTGGCCACCGCGCTCGCCGGGCCCGGGGCCCATGTCGATCAGCCGGTCGGCCGCGAGCATGACGGCCGGGTCATGCTCGACCACGACCAGCGTGTTGCCCGCATCACGCAGCCGGTGCATCGCCTCGATGATGCGGTTCATGTCGCGCGGGTGCAGGCCGATGCTGGGCTCGTCGAGCACGAACATCGTGTTGACCAGCGAGGTGCCGAGGGCAGTCGTCAGGTTGATGCGCTGCACCTCGCCGCCGCTGAGCGTGCGGCTCTGGCGATCGAGCGTGAGGTAGCCGATGCCGACATCGCTGAGGTATTTCAATCGCGTGCGGATCTCGTCCTGCAAGAGCTTCAACGCGTCGTCGAGCATCGTGCTTGGCAGCGTGAGCTGGTCGAAGAATCTGCGGATGCGCTCTATCGGCATCAGCATCAGGTCGTGCACGGTCAGGCCCGGCAGCGCCTCGAGTTGCGCGCGCGACCATTGCACGCCCAGCGGCAGGAAGCGCTTGGCCGGTGCCATCACCGCGTCGGCATCTTCTTTCGCACCCAGCCGCCATAGCAAGGCCTCGGTCTTGAGCCGCGCACCGCCGCACACATGGCACGGCGTGTAGCTGCGGTACTTCGACAAGAGCACCCGGATGTGCATCTTGTAGGCCTTGCTCTCGAGGTACTCGAAGAAGCGCTTGACGCCGTACCACTGCTTGTTCCAGTTGCCCTTCCAGTTCGGCGTGCCGTTGATGACCCAGTCTCGCTGCGCCTCGCTGAGCATGTTCCACGCGGTGTCGCGCGGGATGCCGGCCTCGCCGCCGTACTTCAGCAGATCGTCCTGGCAGTCCTTCCAGGCCGGCGTTTGCATCGGCTTGATCGCACCGCTGCGCAAGGTCTTACGGTGGTCCGGGATCACGAGACCGTAGTCGACGCCAATCACGCGGCCGAAGCCACGGCAGGTTTCGCACGCGCCGTAGGCCGAGTTGAAGCTGAACAGCGCAGGCTGCGGATCGGCGTAACGGATATCGCTGTCGGGACAATGCAGCCCCGTCGAGAAGCGCCACAGCTCGGGCTCGCCGTCGTCCTTGAGCACGTAGACGGTCACGCGGCCGCTGCCGCGCTTCAGCGCGGTCTCGATCGCCTCGACCGCGCGGACCTTCTCGGTGCCCTGGATGCGAAAACGATCCGCAACCACGTCGAGCATCTTGCGGTCACCGACGACGCGCTCGGCCTGCACGCGCGTGTAGCCGCTGGCCGACAGCCACTGCTCGACTTCTTCGGTGCTGGTGTTGGCAGGCAGCTCGACCGGGAAGGTGAACACGAGGCGCGGATCGGTTTCGCGCGTGCGTTGCATCAGCTCGGCGTAAATCGTCTCCGGCGAATCGTGGCGCACGCCTTGCGCAGTCTGCTTGTCGAACAACTGCCCGGCGCGCGCGTACAGCAGCTTCAGGTGGTCGTTCAGCTCGGTCATCGTGCCAACCGTGCTGCGGCTGCTGCGCACCGGGTTTGTCTGGTCGATCGCGATGGCCGGCGGCACGCCGTCGACGCGATCCACAGCGGGCCGGTCCATGCGGTCGAGAAACTGCCGCGCGTAGGCGCTGAAGGTCTCGACGTAGCGCCGCTGCCCTTCCGCGTACAGAGTGTCGAACACCAGGCTCGACTTTCCCGAGCCACTCGGCCCGGTCACGACCGTCATTTCGCCGGTGCGAATGTCCAGATCGAGGTTCTTGAGGTTGTGCTGACGGGCGCCGCGAATGCGGATCACACCTGAGGACATGGGTGGCTCTCTGACTGCGGAAAAAGCAGCGAAGCGCAAGATTCTAGAGAGCGGTATGCGGTCTTGCCGCGCTGCGCGCGAATATCCTTGGCGCCCGGTGACCACCTCGATGCAAAATCCCCGGCCCGCGCGCTGCTGCGAGCAGCCAGATCGACGCTTACGAAAGGATTCAAATTGCTGCACAAGATGCTGTTGACGATCCTCTTTCTCATCGGTGTGGCCGGACCCGTGACGGCGCAGATCCGCATCGGCCAGACGGCAGGCTTCACCGGTGCAGTCGCCTCGACGGTCAAGGAAGCGACCGACGGTGCCAAGCTCTACTTCGACGCGGTGAACGCGCGCGGCGGTATTCACGGCCAGAAGCTCGAGCTGATTTCGCTCGACGACCAGTTCGATCCGAAGCTCACGGTCGAGAACGCCAAGAAGCTTATCGGCCAGGGCGTGGTCGCGCTGTTCCTGAATCGCGGCACGCCGCACACGCAGGCCATCATGCCGCTGCTCGCCGAGGCCAGGATTCCGCTGGTCGCACCCTCGACCGGTGCGATGGTGCTGCACGAGCCGTTGAACCCGTGGATCTTCAACGTGCGCGCCACCTACCAGCGCGAGGCCGAGCGCACGATCGCGCATCTGAGCCTGGTCAGCGTGCAGCGCATTGCCGTCGTGCAAGTCGACGACACCTTCGGTGCCGACGCGGCCGTGGGAATTCTCAAGGGCCTGAGGAACGCGAAGCTCGAACCGGTCGCATACGAAAAATACGACCGCACGAAGCCCGACTTCGGACCGATCATGCCCAAGCTCGTGAAGGCCGATCCGCAAGCCGTGATCTTCATCGGCTCGGGCACCGCGGTGATCGACGGCATGAAGGCCCTGCGCGCCGCGGGCTCGAGCGCGCAGATGGTCACACTATCGAACAACGCATCGGCCGGCTTTGTGAAATCACTTGGCGATATTGCGCACGGCACCGTGGTCAGCCAGGTGCTACCGTCGGAGCGCTCGATCGGCACGCCGATCGTGAAGGAGGCGACCGAGCTCGCCAAGACCAAGCGCGTCGAGCTGACGCCCGCATCGCTCGAAGGGTTCGCGGCCGCCAAGGTGCTGGTCGAAGGGCTGCGCCGCGCGGGGCGCGACCCGACGCGGGCTTCATTGAAGGCCGCGCTCGAGACCTTCAACCACTTCAATCTCGGTGGCCTCGAGCTGAGCTACAGCCCGACCAGCCACACCGGCCTGGACTATGCCGACCTGTCGATCATCGGCGCGGACGGCAAGTTTAGAAGGTAGCTCAGCGCCGCGGCCGCGCAGTGAGGAACTCGAAAGTCGCCTCCCAGGTTTGCGGCGAATTCAGAATGCCCAGGTGCGAGGTGCCGAGGATGGGGTCGAACGCCCCCTGCCCGATCAGGTTCAGTTCCGCGGCTCCCTCCAGGCGCGCACTGTGCGAGAAGTCGGTAGCACGGCCGAATGAGTCCTCGGCCGGCACCGGCGCGATCGCGCCGTCCTGGATCGGGAAGTAGACGAAGCTCTTGTCGGCATTGCGAATCACGAGCACGCGCGCCGGGCTCGGCCTGTCGTCGCCGCGGTTCAGGCGCTTCAGGAACGGCGTGTCGGGCGAGCCGAACTCCTTGCAGACCTCGCTGGCCGGCGTGAAGCCGCCGGCCGCGGGCAGCTGGAAGTAGTTGAGCGGGTTCGGCGAGCAATTGATGATGCCGTGGTTCGGTCCGTCGATCGCGACGAAGCGCCGCACCTTCTGATCGGCGTCCTCCTGGCGCATCCACTCGCGCGCGAGTGGCACGCCCAGGCTGTGCGCGACGATGTCGACTTCGTGTGCGCCGGTGTAGGCCAGCACCGCGGCGACGAAGCGGCTCAGGTCCGGCACGTTGGCCGCGACCGTGTGCGCGATGCGCGAGCGGTTGGTCTGGTCGGTCGCGAGGTTGCACTGATCACCCTGGTAGCCCAGGGCCCAGAGTTCGCTGGTGGCGTAGCCGCGGTCGGCGAGGTATTGCGCAAAGGCTTGCACGCGGCCGAACGGATTGCAGGCAGTCGGGAACGGCGTGTCGTTGTTGCCGTGCAGGAAGATCACCGGCGTGCGCGCGATCGGACCGGCGGCGCCGAAGCCGATCACCGGCTTAGCGAGCGACGTGTCCTCGATCGCCGGGAAGTTGGCCGGGAAGCTGGTGCCGACGACGCTCTGGGCCTGGGCGCAGGCGAACGCGCCAGCGGTCAGAAGTGTCGAAAGAAGCCGGGGAATGCGGTTCATGCGAAGTCTCCTCGTGGTGGGGTGGCTGGAAGGACCGGCGTCAGCCGGCGAGAAAGCGTTCGATCAGCGCCCATTGCGCCGGCGTGTTCCGCGCCGGCGCATGGCCGCAGTCCTTGATTTCAACGACGGCCGCGCACGGGCCGGTGCTGCGCATCTTCTCGGCCACATCGGGTAGCAGCAAATCGGAGGTTTCTCCGCGCAGGCACAGCACTGGGATGTCCAGGCGATCCCAGTCGTCCCATTGCAGGTATTCGTCAACGTGGTGGGTGAACTGCATCACCATCAGAGGGTCGTAGTGCGGCGTTACGCGGCCGTCGGGCAGGCGGCGCGCCGAGGTCTCAGTGAGGCGCCGCCACTGGTCGTCGCTAAGCCAGCCAAAAGGTTTGTAGACCGAACGGAAGTACGTATCCAGCTCGCTCACCGTTGCAAACGCCTCCGGATTGCCGGCATAGCTGCGGATGCGCGCAATGGCCGCCGCGGCGAGTTCGGGTCCGTTGTCGTTCAGCACCAGCCGGCGAATACGGCCGTGCAGGCCGCGTGCCGCCGCGCGGGTGCCAATCGCACCGCCCATCGAGGTGCCGAGCCAGTGAAACTGCGTGATACCGAGCTGATCGACCAGCGCCACGGCGAGCTGCTCGTAGAATGCGAAGCAATACTCGAGTTCGGGCGCGGGGCTCCACTGGCTCAGGCCGCGACCTATCGTGTCGGGGCAGATCACTCGGTAGCGCTGCGCCAGGTGCGCGGCAATGTCGTCCATGTCGCGGCAGGTGCGCGCCAGACCATGCCATGCAATCACGGTGTCGGCGTGTTGTGCGCCCCACTCGGTGTAGTGGAGTTCGCGTCCCGCACAGCTCAGGTAATGCGACGTGAACGACATGTGGGGATCAATCGCAGTTGGTCACACGGTTCACTTCAGCAGCTTGCCTGTGCTGCCGATTACCGTCACGTCGACGAAGCGCGAGCCGACACGCTGCTTCGGCCCGTAGCCGACGCTGATGCCACCGAGGTCGAAGCTGCTCATCGATTCCAGCGCCTTGATGAGCTTGCCGCGCGTCGGGTTCGCGCCCGCGCGGCGCAGCCCTTCGACCAGCACCCTGGCGCCCAGGTACTCCTCAAAGTTGGTGTAGTTGACCGAGGCTGCGGGCGCGAATTTCGCAAGGTGTTCGTGGAACTGCCGGACCACCGGCAGCAGGGCCTGGTACGGAAATGGCACGACCTGGCTGATGCCCAGACCGCGCGCGTTGTCCAGGCCCGCCAGCTTGACCAGCTCGCCCGGGTCGACCACCGAGATGCTGAATAGCTGCCCGCCGCCGCCCGATTCGCGGTACTGCTTGACGAAGGCCGCGGCCGGTTTGTTGACAGCGATCATGATCACCGATTGCGCCTTTGCCTCGAGCACCTGCTTGACGGCCGGGCCGACGGTGTCGGTGTTGCGTTCGTAGGGCGCGGCCACCGCGAGCTTCAAGTTGCGGCGCGCCAGCGCGGCCTCGACGCCGGCGAGACCGGACTTGCCGAACGCATCGTCCTGGTACAGCACCGCCACTCGCTGGATACCCTGGGTCGCGAGCTGCTGGACCATGTGCTCGGTCTCGTCGGCATAGCCCGCGCGCAGATGAAAGATCCACGGGTTGAACGGGGAACGTAGCGGCTCGCCACCCGAGTACGGCGCGACCAGCGCGATGCCGGCCTGGCCGAGCACGCCTTCCTGCAGCAGCTTACCGATGTTGGCCGTACCGGCCATGCCAAAGAGTGCCACGACCTCGGGCCGGGCTACCATCTCGCGCGTCAGCGCGAGTGTCTGATCGACCTTGTAGGCATCGTCAACGACCAACGTCCTGATGCGCGCGCCGTTGACACCACCTTGCGAGTTGACGAAGTCGAAGTAGGCTTTGCCGCCCACCACCATCTGCTGGCCGGTGGTCGCGAGCACGCCCGAGAGTGGCGCGATCTGGCCGATTACGACATCGGCGGCACCGGCGCTGCCGGTCGCGGCCAGAGCGCATACCAGCTGCAGCCAGCCAATCCGGGTTCTGAGCGACATGTCTATGCTCCTGTCTTGTTGTTTTGACCGATGGCGCGAAGTCGCCCCACCACGCCGGCGGGGAAGTGGTAGACCGAGAGCACGAACATGATGCCCAGCCACAGCAGCCAGCGGTCCGGCGAGACCAGTTGCGACAGCACCGGCACGCCGTCGACCAGACCGGCACCGAGCTTCATCAGATCCTGCAGATAGCTCTGCGCGAGCACGAACAGCGCGCTGCCGACGACCGCACCGTAGACCGTGCCCATGCCGCCGATCACGACGATCAGCAGCACGTCCAGCATGATCTCGAACGACAGCGTCGTGTCGGGTCCGTTGTAGCGCAGCCAGAGCGCGAGCAGGCAACCGGCGAGCGTCGCGAACAGCGCCGACAGCACGCTCGCCAGAGTGCGATAGACGACGGTGCGGTAGCCGATCGCCTCGGCGCGAAAGTCGTTCTCCCGGATCGCCTGCAAGACACGGCCGAACGGCGAGTTGACGATGCGCAGTAGCGCGAGCACGTGCAACGCTGCGACGACGAACAGCAGGTAGTAGCTGGCGAAACGGCCGTCAATGCTGGCGCCGAGAATGGGCGCATCGAGATACGACGTGCCGGGCCGCAAGGCCTCGGGCACTTTGAACGTCAGGCCGTCCTCGCCTCCGGTGAAGTCGGAGAGCTGCGAGGCCAGGCCGAGGAAGGCCGACGCGACCGCAAGCGTGATCATCGCGAAGAAGATCGCCTTCACGCGCAGGCTGAACAGCCCGATCAGCAGCGACAGCCCCAGCGAGATCGCGAGCGCCGTGGCGATGCCCAACGCGACCGAACCCCAGCTGGCGCTGAGCCGCGTGCAGGCAATCGCCACGCCGTAGGCGCCGATTCCGAAGAACATCGTGTGCGCGAAGCTGACGATGCCGGTGTAGCCGAGTAGCAGGTCGAACCTCGCGACCAGCACGATGAAGACGATGATCTTCGCCGCGACGTTGAGCGCCTTGGTGCCCGGAAACAGGAACGGCGTGAACGCAAGGCCGAGCGCGATTGCGACGAGCAGCAATGCGAGCCAGCGGTTGCGCGGCAGGTCGTGGGAGAGGAGGCGGTTCAGCATCCCATTCACCGGTTCGCCACGGGATACAGGCCTTGCGGCCGCCACAGCAGCACCGCGACCATCAGCCCGATGTTCGAGAACATGGCGATCTTGGGCGCGAGAAAGCCCGTGTAGTTCGCCATCAGCCCGACCAGCAGAGCGCCGACCATGCAGCCGGTCGTCGAGCCCAGCCCGCCGATGATGATGACGATGAAGATCAGCACGTTCACTTGCGAGCCGATCTGGGGCAGCACGCCGTGCTGGTAGATGCCCCACAGCGCGCCGCCCAGGCCGGCGAGCGCCGAGCCGGCAACGAACACGCCGACGAACAGGCGCCGGATGCGATAGCCCAGGCTCTCGACCATCTCGCGGTCCTGCACGCCGGCGCGGATCAGCAGGCCGAGCTTGGTGCGGTTCAGCGTGAACAGCAT